>JAGVNQ010000093.1 GCA_020053195.1 Sideroxydans sp. | reverse complement strand
GTGCTGGACGGCGACAACGTGCGCCACGGTTTGAACCGCGATCTCGGTTTCAGCGCGGATGAGCGTAGCGAAAATATCCGCCGCATCGCCGAAGTCGCCAGGCTGATGAACGATGCCGGGCTGATCGTGGTCACCGCGTTCATCTCGCCGTTCATTGCAGACAGGGCGATGGCGCGCGCAATCATAGGCGCTGAACATTTCCGCGAAGTGTATGTGAGCACACCGATGGACGTGTGCGAGCAGCGCGACCCCAAGCAACTTTACCGGCGCGCCCGCAGCGGCGAAGTGGCCGAATTCACCGGCATCTCGTCGCCTTACGAAGCACCGATCACCGCTGATCTGGTGCTGGACACATCCATCCTTTCGCGCGAAGAAGCGGTCGCACAACTGAGCGGATTGCTGCGGATTTTATAAGCAACACCGCGTGAAGATGCCCGTCAATAGGCGATCTACAAAGAGTGATACGTGGAGAATGGCGTATTTATTGGCTTGGTGATGAGTTAACAAATTCGAAAAACACAAATCAAGCCACAGAGATCACAGAGCACACAGAGAGTACCGCTGGGATTGGACAGACTGATAACTCACCAAAGAACTCCGCAGTCTCTTGATTTATTCCATGGCTTTCTCTGTGATCTCTGTGTCCTCTGTGGCTAATTTTTTTGTTTAGTTTTTTCTCGCCACCAAATCAATCAACGCCGACATACCGCTGTGTCCCACGCCTTCGCGGATCACATCGTCGTGTTCGCACAAATGCAAAATTTCCATGTCGGCGAAAATTTCGCGCAACATTGCTTCGGTGTAAAGGTTCTCGGCCTGCGACGGGCCGCCGGTTTTAAATTCCAGTTGGCGCGGGGTGTAGCCTTGCAGCAATAACAAGCCGCCCGGTTTGAGGCAGCGTTTGATGCTGGCGAACATTTGCTCGCGCATGCCGGGCGGGGCGAACTGGATGAAGATCGCCGCGACCACATCGAAGCGGTCTTTACCCCACTCCCATTGCATCAGGTCGGCCAGCTCGAATTGCAGCGTCATGCCTTTATGCTCTGCCAGGCGTTGCGCCTTTTCCAGCGCCACCGGCGATGAATCCACCGACAACACATGCAGCCCGCGTTGCGCCAGCCACACGCCGTTGCGCCCTTCGCCGTCGGCCACGGCCAGACATGACATCCCCGGCTTGAGCCGCGCTTGTTGCGTTGTTAAAAACGCATTCGGCTCGGTGCCGAAGTGGTAATCCTCGCCCGCATAACGTTCGTCCCAGATACTCATATTGCCCGCCACAAATACCACCAGCCACTGAGCGTGAAAAACGACAGGATCAACCCCACCGCCACCATCAAATTCGCCAGCGGCGGATCAAGGTCGTGTTCGCTCGCCACGATGGCGGCGGTAATCATGGGCGGCATCGCGGCTTCAAATAACGTGACCTGAATGGCTTGCCCGTGCGCGCCCAGCAGTTGCACGTAGAGCAAATAAATCGCCAGCGGTGCGAGCACAAGTTTGAAGCCCAACCCCAGCGCCAAGTTGCGTTTGTGCTCGGCGATATGCCCCATACGCAACTGCATCCCCACCGACAACAAGGCCAACGGCGCGAGCGTGTCGCCCAGACGTTTCAGCAACACGCTAAACCAGTCGGCGTATTCAAGCGGGATGCATGCCAGCGCGATAACCAGCGAAATGAACGGGGGAAACAGCGCGATGCGTTTGACGATCTCTGCCGCTGTCGGCCTGCCCGACGAATAAATTCCCGCCACGGTGATGCCCAGCACCGACAGCACGAAAAACGAGCCGAGTTGGTCGGCGATGATGGCCGTACCCAGCCCCGCTTTGCCGTAAAAAGCCTCCACCATAGGCAGCCCAAAGAACGAGGTGTTGCCTAATCCGCCGACCAGTATTAACGCGCCAGTCGTTGCGCGCGGCAGATGCAGCCACTTGCCCAGCAACCAGAAAAATCCCGCCGACAAACCGAACACCAGCCACGCCATAGACGCGACCAGCAACACGTCACCGGAGAGATGCAACTCGTGGATGTACAACAGCGTCAGCGCGGGCAGCGAAACATGGATGATGAAACTGTTAAGCGTGGCCGGCGCATTGTCCGGCATGCGTTTGAAATGCCGCAGCAACATGCCAGCGATGAAACAGAGGATGAGAAGGAGGAGGTTGTTCATTACATCGTCATTCCGGCGCAAACTTTATTGAGCCTGTAATTTCTCCCTCCCCTTCAAGGGGTGGGTTGGGGTGGGGATGGGGGAAAATGTTCAGCGATTCCGCCCCCCATCCCCCACCTAGCCTCCCCCTTGAAGGGGGAGGAACTGGATTAGTTTGCGCTAATGGGTCTGTGTCGAAATGACAAACTAATTTGGCACGTTCGCTTCAATGAACGCCTTCAACTTCACCACATCCGCCTCCATCACTTCGCAGCGTTGCGGCAGATTCTCGATACCTTCCATCGCCGCAGGACGTTGCGGCTGACAACCCAACGCTTCCTGAATCGTCTCGGCGAATTTGGCGGGCAGCGCGGTTTCCAGACAGATCAACGGCAAGCTGGGACGGCGTTGTTCGAGGCCGACTTTCAGGCCGTCGGCGGTGTGTGTGTCTATCATCACGCCGTATTCCTGCCACACTTCACGGATGGTGTTGAGGCGGTTCTGGTGCGTGCTCTTGCCCGATGCGAAATCGAACTTCGGCAGGTCATTCCAGTACTCCGTGTCCTTGATGTCGAACGAACCGCCCTTGTCCACCTTGCTCCAGAACTCGCGCACTTTCGCGCCGTCGCGCCCGACCAGGTCGAACACGAAACGCTCGAAGTTGCTGGCCTTGGAAATATCCATCGACGGGCTGCTGGTTTCGTAAGTGTGGTCCGTGCCGCGCGGACGATACACGCCGGTGCGGAAGAATTCGTCCAGCACATCATTCTCGTTGGTGGCCAGAATCAATTGCCCGATGGGCAAGCCCATCATGCGCGCGATGTGTCCGGCGCAGATGTTGCCGAAGTTGCCCGAAGGCACGGCGAACGCAACCTGCTCGTCGTTGGATTTCGTCGCGGCAAAATAACCCTTGAAGTAATACACCACCTGCGCCGACACGCGCGCCCAGTTGATCGAGTTGACAGTGCCGATTTTGTACTTGGCCTTGAACGCGTGATCGTTGGACACCGCCTTCACCATATCCTGCGCATCGTCGAACATGCCGTTGACCGCGAGGTTGAAAATATTCGGGTCTTGCAACGAATACATCTGCGCGCGCTGGAACGCCGACATTTTGCCGTTCGGCGACAACATGAACACGCGGATACCGCGCTTGCCGCGCATCGCGTATTCGGCGGCAGAACCGGTATCGCCGGAAGTCGCCCCAAGGATATTCAACTCGTCATGCTGCTTCGCCAGCGCGTACTCGAACAGATTGCCGATCAACTGCATCGCCATGTCCTTGAACGCCAGCGTCGGCCCATTGGAAAGTTCGAGGATGTGCACACCTTCGCACAACGTGCGCAACGGCGTGATCTGCGTCGCATCGCAGTCCGCGCGGCCATTGCAGTACACCTCGGCGGTGTAAGTCTTGCTGATGATCGCCTTCAAATCCGCCGCCGGAATATCGGTGGCGAACTTGGACAGCACCGCATAAGCGAGGTCTGCGTAAGACAACGAACGCCAGACATCCAGCTCGGCACGCGTCACCTGCGGATACTGCTCCGGCAGATACAAACCGCCGTCCGGCGCGAGACCGCCCAGCAGGATTTCGGTGAAAGTTTTGGCGGGGGCATTGCCTCGGGTGGAAATGTAGTTCATTCTTAAAATTCCTCAACAGTAGGGCGCAATAACCAACGGGCATTGCGCCGGATGTACGGTAAAACTTCGATGCAATGCGCTGCGCTTATTGCACCCTACAATCTCTAATTTTTCTTTGCCGCCATAAGCGCGCTTGGAAGATTATTAAGAAACGTCGACATTTCATTTTCAAGGGTAACAAATGATTCTCGCCAAGCATTAATTGATTGGATGTCGTAGTCTCCTTCATGATTGGCTTTAATATTAAATATGCTCGGTTTCAATAAGGGATTTTCCTTGCCTTTTGATGAATTCATTGCAAGGCTAAAGTGAGCTAGGTAGTTTCTTTTTTCCGCTTTATCACCAATTTTTTTTGCGAGCTTTTTCCATTCTTCCAAATACGGGTTGTTATCGAGAACTACATTGGCGACCGCATCAACCATCATTAGCTGTGGCTTAAAAGTAACCGACGTGTAATAAATGGCAGACAAAACAGCAGGAGTTTTATGAGGGCCAGCCAAAAAATTAAATATCAGGAAAAGATTGTGTTCAATGGGTTGCCAAGCAAGAAGCGCAGAGGCAAATGCCTTTAGGAATTCATCCATTCTTTCTTGATTTAATGTGTTTTCGTTTTTCATTTAATAACTTTGCTCTTGAGCCCATCAATTTATTTCCCCAACTCCTCCAACCTCAACTTCGTCACCTTCCCCGCCACTACGCCCAACGCTTCGATCTTCACAATCGCCGCATTGATGCGCTTCTCGCGCGTCTGATGAGTGAGCATGATTAGATCGGTTTGCTCTTCACCTTCGCCCGGTTCTTTCTGGATCACCGCGTCGATGGAGATTTGTTCATCAGCCAAAATGCGCGTGATGTCGGCCAGCACGCCGGGCTTGTCCTGCACGCGCAGGCGCAGGTAATAGCTGGTGACCACTTCGTCCATCGGCAATATTTTCAGGTCGGCCATCGCGTTCGGCTGGAACGCCAGGTGCGGCACGCGGTTCAGCGGGTCGGCGGTGTGCATGCGCGCCACATCCACCAGATCGGCGATCACCGCGCTGGCGGTCGGTTCTGCGCCTGCGCCCTTGCCGTAATACAGCGTCGCGCCCACCGCATCGCCTTGCACCACGACAGCGTTCATCGCGCCTTCAACATTGGCGATCAGCCGTTTGGTGGGAATCAAGGTCGGGTGTACGCGCAGCTCGATGCCTTCTGTCGTGCGTTTGGTGATGCCCAGCAGTTTTATGCGGTAGCCGAGTTGTTCGGCGTATTTGATGTCGGTCGCGTCCAGTTTGGAAATGCCTTCAATGTAGGCTTTGTCGAACTGCATGGGGATGCCGAACGCCAACGCGGACAGGATGGTGATCTTGTGCGCCGCGTCCACGCCTTCGATGTCGAAGGTCGGGTCGGCTTCGGCGTAGCCCAGACGCTGCGCTTCTTTCAGTACGGTGTCGAAGCTCAGCCCCTTGTCGCGCATCTCGGACAAGATGAAATTCGTCGTGCCGTTGATGATGCCCGCGATCCATTCGATGCGGTTGGCGGTGAGGCCTTCGCGCAGCGCCTTGATGATGGGGATGCCGCCCGCCACCGCCGCCTCGAACGCGACCATCACGCCTTTGTCCTGCGCGGCTTGGAAAATCTCGTTGCCGTGGGTGGCCAGCAGCGCCTTATTGGCAGTGACCACGTGTTTGCCATTGGCAATCGCTTTGAGCACCAGCTCTTTCGCCACGCCGTAGCCGCCGATCAGTTCGACGACGATATCCACTTCGGGATCGCTCACCACAGAGAACGCATCGTCCGTCACGCGGCATGCGCCGCCGGTGACTTTCTTCGCCAGTTCCATATGCTTGTCCGCTACCACGGTGATGCGAATCGGGCGACCGGCGCGGCGCGTGATTTCTTCCGCGTTGCGTTGCAATACTGCGAATGTGCCGCCGCCGACTGTGCCGGCACCGAGGAGTCCTACGTTGATTGGTTTCATGAGAATGATTTCTTAAAGTTAAAAGCGGGAATAACAAAACCTTCGCGGAAATAAAATTTGTGCGCCTGCGTGCGTTGCGTGCCGGAATCCAGCACCAGTCCGTTTGCGCCCAATTCATTTGCAGCCTGTTGCAGATGCGCGATCAAGGCGTGGCCGACACCTTCGGAACGGCGCACCTCATCGGTCACGAGATCGTCGATGTAGAACTTCAAGCCATCGAACGTATTCTCGTGCCAGCGGTAAACGGCCAGGCCGAGCACCGCATCACCTTCGACCGCCAGCGCCATGCGCGCATCCTGCAACACGCGCGCCATCTTCGCCGCGTAGTCGTCAGGCAAGTGCGGACGCAATTGGCGATGCACGCCTGCGGCACGCGCCAACCATTCCGCGCCGACGATCTGCCCGTCTTGCACAAATACTTCGACGATCTTCATGTCCCGTGCTGCTTGCGATAGTGTTCCAGAAAGCGCGCGATGCGATGGATAGCCTCGGTCAGGTCGTCCGAATTCGGCAGGAACACGATACGGAAATGATCCGGGTGTTTCCAGTTGAAGCCGCTGCCTTGCACGATCAACACTTTCTCCGCTTCCAACAATTCCAGAATGAATTGCTGGTCGTTCTTGATCGGATACATCTTGTGGTCGAGCTTGGGGAACATATACAGCGCGGCTTTCGGCTTGACGCAGGTCACACCGGGGATGGCGGTGAGCAGGTTGTAGGCGAGCTCGCGTTGGCGGTACAGCCGTCCGCCGGGCGCGACCAGATCGTTGATGCTCTGGTAGCCGCCGAGCGCGGTCTGGATCGCGTATTGCCCGGGCACGTTGGAACACAAACGCATCGAAGCGAGGATGTTCAAACCGTCCAGATAATCCTGCGCGTTTTTCTTCGCGCCGGACACCACCATCCAGCCGGAGCGGTAACCGCAAGCGCGATAGTTCTTGGACAGGCCGTTCATGGTGACGAACAACACGTCGTCCGCCAGCGAAGCCATCGACGTGTGCGTCGCGCCGTCGTACAGCACTTTGTCGTAGATTTCGTCGGCGAAGATGATGAGCTGATGCTCGCGCGCGAGCTGGATAATCTCTTGCAGAATTTCGTCGGAATACACCGCGCCCGTCGGATTGTTGGGATTGATAACAACAATCGCCTTGGTGTCCGGTGTGATCTTGCTGCGCATGTCCTTGAGGTCGGGATTCCACTCGTTGGCTTCGTCGCAGATGTAATGGCGCGGCGTGCCGCCCGCCAGCGTGACTGCCGCCGTCCACAGCGGATAGTCGGGCGCGGGAACCAGCACTTCGTCACCGGGATTGAGCAAGCCTTGCATCGACATGACGATCAGTTCGGACGCGCCGTTACCCAAAAAAATATCGTCGATGGTCACGCCCGCGATTTTTTTCATCTGGGTGTAATGCATGATCGCCTTGCGCGCGGCGAACAGGCCTTTGGAATCGGAATAGCCGGAAGAATTCGGCAGGTTCAGGATCACGTCCTGCTGCACTTCTTCCGGCGCGTCGAAGCCGAACGGCGCGAGGTTGCCGATGTTCAGCTTGATGATGCGCTGCCCCTCTTCCTCCATCTGCTTCGCTCGCGCCATCACCGGTCCGCGAATGTCGTAACAGACATTGGCCAGCTTGGTGGATTTCAGCACAGGCTTGAGATGGTCTTTTTCGTGTTTCACTTGAGGGCTTCCCGGTTTGCCCGACCAAAGCCGATGGTAGAATCCACCGCATTCAGGCAAGGCGTTGCAAAGGCCGCGATTCTACCGCGCCGCCGCCAACTGCCGCAAATGGAGACCACGTTTTGGCATTGCATCTACTTACTGACGGCAACCGCAATTTATTCACCGGACACGGTGAGGGTTATGTCGCCATCAACGACAAACGCTTTGAGCAAGCGGTCGTGGTCATGGCCGGAGCGGTGCGCACCGACTGGCCCGCCACGGATTTCGCCAGCCTCGATGCGGCGCACTTCAATTATTTTCTGGAACTGAAGCCGGACGTGCTGCTGTTCGGCACCGGCGCGAAACAGCAGTTCGCCCGACCCGAGCTGTACCGCGAACTTATCAAGGCGGGCATCGGCATCGAATTCATGAACACGCCCGCCGCTTGCCGCACCTACAACATTCTGGCAGCGGAAGAGCGCAAGGTGATTGCGGCGGTATTGCTTTGAAACCAGAATGTCCACGAAATACACGAAAAGCACGAAAAAACTCAGTTTTGAATTTTCCTTTTCGTGAATTTCGTGTCTTTCGTGGACAATGTTTTTTTAACATTTGAGTGAACTCCCATGCCCAACCCCCTGCACGCCGTCATCACCCAAACCGAACAAGTCATCCTCGGCAAGCCGCGCCAGATCAGGCTGGCGCTCGCATGCCTGCTGGCGCGCGGGCATTTGCTGATCGAAGATTTGCCCGGCGTGGGCAAGACCATGCTGGCGCATGCGCTGGCGAAAACTCTCGGCCTACAATTCCAGCGCATCCAGTTCACCAGCGACATGCTGCCCGCCGACATTCTTGGCGTTTCGATTTACCAGCGCGACACGGGCGAGTTCAAATTCCACGCCGGGCCGATCTTCGCGCAGATGATTCTGGCCGACGAAGTGAACCGCGCCACGCCCAAGACGCAGAGCGCGCTGCTGGAAGCCATGGAAGAACAGCAGGTCACCAGCGAAGGCGAAACGCGCCCGCTGCCCGTGCCGTTCTTCGTCATCGCCACGCAAAACCCGACCAACCAGATCGGCACTTTTCCGCTACCGGAATCGCAGCTAGACCGCTTCCTGATGCGCATCCAGCTGGGCTATCCCGACGCACAAGCTGAGCGCGGACTGCTGGCCGGCGTGGAGCGGCGCGACCTGATCGCCAAGCTCACCCCGCAAATGGAAACCGCCGAACTGCTGGCCTTGCAGCAACAGGTCAAGCAAGTGTTCGTCTCGCCCGCGCTGCTCGACTACGTGCAAGCCATCCTGCGCCACAGCCGCGAATCGGCGCGCTACGTGCACGGCCTTTCGCCGCGCGCCGGACTGTCGCT
>JAGVNQ010000023.1 GCA_020053195.1 Sideroxydans sp. | reverse complement strand
TGCGCGGGAATGACGAAATTCGCGTTATTGGAAGTAGGCATCAGTCTTCCACCTGATTACTGATGCGCATCACTTCGGCGATGCTGGTGTGGCCCAGTTTCATTTCGCGCAGCGCCGCGTCCATCAGCGTTTTGCCTTTGAGGTAATTGCGCGCAGCCTGAATGAAAACCGTGTTGTCCTCATGCGCGGTGGCATCCACCAGTTCTTGCGTCATCTCCAGCATTTCATACACGCCCATACGTCCGTGGTAGCCGGTGCCGTTGCAATGCGAGCAGCCGCGCCCGTGCATCAGCGTGCCCCAGTCACCGCGCGCCAATCCTTCGGCATCCATCCACTCGACTTCCTGCGGACTCGGCTGGTGCGCTTCGCCGCAGCTTTCGCACACGCGGCGCAACAGGCGCTGCGCCAGCACGGCTTGCACCGACGAGGCCACCATGTATTTCGGCACGTCCATATCCACCAGACGGAACAGCGTACCGGCGGAATCGCGCGTGTGCAGCGTGGAGAACACCAAGTGGCCGGTCATGGCGGCGCGCATCCCGATTTGTGCGGTCTCGGTGTCGCGCATTTCGCCAACCAGAATCACGTCCGGGTCCTGGCGCAAAGCGGAACGCAGTACGCGCGAAAATGTCAGTTCGATTTTTTCGTTCACCTGCACCTGGTTGATGCCGGGCAAACGATATTCCACCGGGTCTTCCACGGTGATAATTTTCTGATCCATGGTGTTGATCTCGGCCAGCCCGGCATACAGCGTGGTGGTTTTGCCGCTGCCGGTGGGGCCGGTGACCAGCACCATGCCGTTGCTGCGGCGGATGATTTCGCGGAAACGTTTGAGCATGTCCGGCGGCATGCCCAGCTTGTCCAGCGTGAGAAAACTGCCGCTCTGGTTGAGCAAACGCATCACCACCGATTCGCCGTATTGCGTGGGCATGCTGGAGATACGCACATCCACCGCCTGCTCGCGCACGCGGATGTTGAAGCGGCCATCCTGCGGCAGCCGTTTTTCTGAAATATCCAGACCCGACATCAGCTTCAGGCGCAACACAATCGACCCGGCGATTTTGCTGTCGGCTTCGGTTTGCAGGTGCAGCGCGCCGTCAATGCGGAAGCGGATTTGCAAGCGGGTTTCCTGCGGTTCAATGTGGATGTCCGACGCGCCGACCTGCGCCGCGTCTTCGAACATGGTTTGCAGCAGCTTGACCACCGGTGCTTCTTCCATGCCGACGGTGTCGCTTAGTGCGCCGAAGTCGATATAACCTTCGCCCAGCTCTTCCGAAATTTCGCGCGCCAAGCCGGTGATTTCTTCGGTGCGGCGGTAAACGCGGTCAATGGTTTCCAGCAACTGGCCTTCGGTGACCACCGCCACGTCGATGTCGCGTTTGAGGATGCGCGAGAGCTCATCGAAGGCGAACAGGTCGGTCGGATCGTTCATGCCGACCAGAATTGCGCCGTTGCGGTCTTCCAGCGCCAGCGCGCGGAAGCGCCGCGCCTGATTTTCCGGCAGGCGGCGCACGATCTCCAGATTGACGTTGTAATACTTCAGGTTGATGTAGGGGATGTTGAGCTGCTTGGCCAGCGTCTCGGAGATTTGATCTTCGGTGACAAAACCGTTATCCACCAACACGCGGCCGACTTTGCGACCGGTGCGTTTTTGCTGCTCCAGCGCAAATTGCAGCTGGTCGTGCGAAATCATTTTTTGCTGTACCAGCAAGTCCCCTAAGCGAACTTTTTCCGGACGCGCCATAATTCCCCCTGAATTGATCCCGAAAATCCTTTAGCCTTCACGTCCCCTCCCCTTTGCAGGGGGAGGGTTAGGGTGGGGGTAGAAACGAGAGTGTGCAACGACTCTACCCCCATCCCAACCTTCCCCCTGCAAGGGGGAAGGAGCAGGTTCGGCGCTAATGGATTAGCTAAGCTTTTTATGTCGCTCAACAACCGTGGCGGAAGTTAGCCGTTTTTCCCTGTACTGACAAGGTGTTCTTTGTGTTCAATGTAATTCTCTACCAGCCCGAAATCCCGCCCAATACCGGCAACATCATCCGCCTGTGCGCCAACACCGGCGCGCGCCTGCACTTGATCCGCCCGCTCGGTTTCGAGCTGGACGACAAACACCTGCGCCGCGCCGGACTGGATTATCACGAATATGCCACGCTGCAAGTTCACGACAGCTTGCAACAGTGTTTGGATTCTTTGCCCAATTCCTGCCGCCTGTTCGCCTTCACCACCAAAGGCTCGTTTCCATTCCACCAAGTGAAGTACCAAGCGGGCGATGCGTTTTTGTTTGGGCCGGAGAGTCGCGGTTTGCCGCTGGAGATTCTGGATTCGTTACCCGCAGAGCAGCGCTTGCGCCTGCCGATGTTGCCGGACAACCGCAGCTTGAATCTTTCCAATACGGTGGCGGTGGCGGTGTTTGAGGCGTGGCGGCAGTGCGGGTTTGATGGGGCAGGATTGAAGATTGAGTAAACAGCGGGGTCGAAGCAATTGTTAGTCACTTACCGGTTAAATGATGTCAAAACATGACAAGAATTTCTCACGCGGAGGCGCGGAGATCGCGGAGAACATCGGCTTCCCGCTTGTTTTATTTTCTCCGCGCCTCCGCGTCTCCGCGTGAAACCCTGTTTGATTCCGGCTTATCCACCCAACTAATTATTTTCTACAACCCAACCTCGTGAAGAAGCGCATGGATAGGGCATCTACGTCATGCGTTTAATGGAGATGCCCGTATTTACTGCCTTCCCGCGAGGTCTGGTTTTTAAAATCTGTTTAATCTGCGAAATCTGCGGACAAAAGTTTTTGAATTTGGCAAATTCTCCTTTCGGGTGATGTGGACATCCCCCGCCAGCGTCACAAATTCTCCCTCAATCTTGTGTACCCTAAGCCCATTGATATTTCTTTCAGGGACAACACGATGCAATCTGCGCCACGCGAATTACTGACTCCGTTCAGAGCCATTCCTTTGACCGTGCCGGAGGGCATGAAGCCGAACGAGTTTTTCAACAGCACGGAAAATCTGAATGATCTGGAGAACAACAACGGCTTGTTGCTGAACAAGGAAGACTTGTTGCTGTACCGCAAGGCGCTGGGGCACAGCAACGAGTTCGATTGCTCCATCATTTACAACACGTCCAAAACCATCCTCAATCCGTTGGGTCGCCCGGTGCGGCGCACGCAAGTCGATGAGAACGTGAAGCACGTGTGGAGCCGCATGAACCAGATCATTATTGATTACATGCTGGAACAATATCCCGATCCCGACGAGGCGCTGATTCTCGCGGGCGAGGCGAGTCTAGATGCGACCTGGCCGCTGACTTCGCCCGGCGTGCCCAGCATCCGCATGTTGCACAACCATTTCATCGTGTTTCCAAAAGCGCAATTGCGCGCGGCCAAACAAGCCGATGCCAACAACCCCAACCTGACCGACGGCGGCCAGCACAGCCTGTTTCAGGCGTATATGCGCGACGTGTATCGGGAATTTTTCGACCGCGCGCTGGACTTGAAAATCCTCAAACCCGCGAGCGAAGAAGACGCGCGCATCGAACTGACCGGCTACCCGCAAGGTCTGCCCAGTTGGGAAATCCAAGGCGGGGCGGAGGCGCTGAAAGATGTGCGTTTCTGGAAGGAATACGACGAAGTGTTGAAAGGTTTCATCGACTTCTACCGCACCTTCTTCGCGCAGGTGTCTTCGCGCAATTCGCCGATGTTGCCCGACGTCTATTTCCCCGAGCAAGTGGAAAGTGTGCTGCTGTTCAACAACGATTTTATGAAGACCGCGAAGAAGGTGCGCGACCATTGCATCGTCGATGCCAAATACGCCAACGCCATCCGCTGGCAACCCGCGTTCAAACAACTGATCTACCGCAACGACGCGGGCAAACTCATCGTCACCATCAGCCAGAATTCCATCGGCAACGCCATCACCGAACTGCTGGGTGTGGTGGTCAACCGCGCCCCCGATGCCGATGCCTACGGCGCGGCAGAACCCGCGCTGATCGCGCGTTTGCTCGAAGTGCGCAGACGCTTGATCGAGGCTGATCTGGGCGAGGGGATCGCGACGGCGTATTGGGGGAAAGAGTAAAAAAATCTTTAGCCACGGATGGACACGGATGAAACACGGACAAAAGCCGAGCATTTATCAATGTATGTGTTCTTTATATCCCGAACCGAACCTGCTCCTTCCCCCTTGCAGGGGGAAGGTTGGGATGGGGGTAGAGTAGTGAAACAGTAACGTTTCTACCCCCACCCTAACCCTCCCCCTGCAAGGGGGAGGGGACTGGATGGTTTTTGGTTTATCCGTGTTTAATCCGTGTCCATCCGTGGCTCAAGGTTGTTTTTAGATTGAAAACCTACCCCGCCTTGCGTCTGAAAAACGTATCCCCCGGCGTGGCGGTGGTCACTT
Organism: Sideroxydans sp.; assembly: GCA_020053195.1. Taxonomy (GTDB): domain Bacteria; phylum Pseudomonadota; class Gammaproteobacteria; order Burkholderiales; family Gallionellaceae; genus Sideroxyarcus. The sequence goes on along the minus strand of JAGVNQ010000023.1, from coordinate 1,514 downwards.
CGACAATTGAATCAAACGGCAACCCCACGCGCTCGTGTGCGCGTTTCACCGCTTCGGCGTTATCCGCCATGTTCAGGCAAAACGCGCGGCCTGCTTCGTAGCTCACGTGGATGCGCAGCGGCACGACGTTCTCCTCGTAACATGCTTTTTCGTACAGCGCGTAAAACTTCTCAAAATCATCCACCGACAGTTTGGACGGAAAAGTTTTTTGATTGCGGTCGTGGGTATCAAGAAAAAATCGCATTGGTTTCATGCCGGTCTCCTGTGTGTCGCTACGAAGGTGTAGCGGCGGGAAATGTAATGAACACGATTTAAAAACTCTGTAGCAAAAGTTACGCTGAATGCGATAGGTAGGTTGGGCAAAGCGCAGCGTGCCCAACGTTCACCGCACGAAATATGTTGGGTACGCTGCGCTTTACCCAACCTACTGAAACTTATCAAATGCTCTGTACCTTTTGCTACAGAATTCCCCGCGCCGCACCGCTAACCTTTGGCCGTTTCGTTAACGGAGGGAGGTTGCCATGAGTAATGCGGGGTTGCTGAATTTCATGACGGTCGGGATCACTATGTTGCTGATCGGCATCGCGGTGTTGTTGCTGATGGTGTATTTCGAGCTGGGGCCGCTGAGCGGGCTTTCGACCGGCAGGCGCTGGGGGCTGACGCTGATTTTGGGGTCGGGCATGGTGGCGTTTTCGATCAAGCTGGCGATCATCGCCACGCTGGTCAATTTCCCCAAACAGACTTTGCAGCACAACATTGCGCCGCAGCCGCCCGCGCTGGTGGTGGATTGGGAGAAGCTGAACAAGGACACGCCGAAGATCGTGTTGAGCAACCTCTCCAAAGGCTATGTCTGGCGCACCCTGCCCGAGCGCGCACCCGCGCCGGCGTGGAATCCGACCACGCCGGAAAAAGTGGCGCTGGGCGAACGGCTGTTTCACGATCCGTCCCTGTCGCTTGACGGCACGATCTCGTGCAGCTCCTGTCATGACGTGCGTAGCGGTGCGGGCGAAGATCACCGTTCCGGTTCGCTGGGCGTGGGCGGGCAGGTGGGCGGGCGCAATGCGCCGACGGTGTGGAATGCGGGTTTTCAATCGGTGATGTTTTGGGACGGGCGCGCGCCTTCGCTGGAAGAGCAGGCGAAAGGTCCGCCCACCAACCCCATTGAAATGGGCATGCCCTCGCTGCAAGCGGTGGAGCAGCGCGTGAAAAATAATCCCTCGTATCACGCGCCGTTCGCCCAGGCCTTCGGTGCGGCGCAGCCGATCACCATCCGCGAAATCACGGCGGCCATCGCCGCCTACGAGCGCACGCTGATTACCACCGACACGCCCTACGACCGCTTCGTGCGCGGCGACGAGAAGGCGCTGAGCACGGCGCAGCTCAGGGGCATGGAGCTGTTCCAGTCGGTGGGCTGCATCCTGTGCCACTCCGGCCCCAACTTCAGCGGTGCCAGCGTCTTCGATCCGCCGCCGGCGACGCAGCGCATCTTCCCGGTGATTTATTCGTCCAGGTAT
>JAGVNQ010000087.1 GCA_020053195.1 Sideroxydans sp. | reverse complement strand
CGCGAAGACTATTCGCGAGCAAGCTCGCTCCTACAACACCCGCAGCCTCATGTTAAATGCTTGTCACACTTTGACATCATTGGTCGCCGATAAGCGACCAAGTTGCAACCCCGTTACAATCCCGCATGGACTTCTTCTACGATCCGCCCCTGTTCCGCCCACCCTCAGAGGGCGACAACCTCATCATCCAGGCCACGCTGGGGTGCAGCTTTAACCAGTGCAGCTTCTGCGCCATGTATCGCAGCAAGCAGTATGTCGAACGCCCGCTGGCCGACGTGATCGCCGACATCCGCCAAGCCGCCGCCGACTGGCCGGATGCGCAGCGCGTGTTCCTCGCCGATGGCGATGCGCTGGCGCTGCCGACGCCACACCTGCTCGCCATCCTGCGCGAACTGAGCGATGCACTACCGCGCCTCACGCGCGTCTCCTGCTACGCCACGCCCGGCAATCTCGCGCGCAAAAGCGCCGCAGAATTGGCGCTGCTGCGCGCACACAAACTGAGCCTGCTCTACTTCGGCATCGAATCCGGCTCCGACCTCATCCTGAAAAAAATCACCAAGGGAACCACGCAACGGCGCATGGCCGAAGTGCTGCACAAAGCACACGCCAGCGGCATGAAAGTTTCCGCCACCGTCATCCTCGGCCTCGGCGGCACGCAACACAGCGACGAGCACATAGCCGGAACCATAGACCTGCTCAACAGCGCGCCCGTCACCTACCTCTCCACGTTGCAACTGACGCTGGACGAAAGCATCGCCGAAGAATTCCAGCGCAAATTCGCTGAGCCATTCGACATGCCGGACGACCTCGCGCTATTGCAAGAACAGGAAAAACTCATCAGCGGCCTCAACCCGCCGCAGCCGGTTATCTTCCGTTCCAACCATGCCAGCAACGCGCTGACACTCGCGGGGAATCTGCCGAGGGACAAAGAGAAACTGCTGGGGCAATTGCGTGAAGCGATGGCTGGGAATATGTTGCTGAGGCCGTTTTACATGCGCGGGCTTTAACCAGAATAATCCATTAGGCCGTCATTCCGGCGAAGGCCGGAATCCAGCGATTTATAATATTCTACAAAGCAGACAAAACCCAAGTGTTGTCCCACTTGCGTGGGAATTTATTTTTCACCAGGATTCTAGCCTGCGCCGGAATGACAGGTTTTTTCTAATGAACTATCTGGGCTTGAAGCTGTTTTGCCTAAATTCAACATCGAAGAAGCAGTACCCTGCTCAGGCTCCGAGCATCGAGAACTGATATAATTCGCACCATCAAAACTCACCACATTTTCTGGGAGAAAACGATGCAAGTCAGCGCCAACCTGAAGCAAAAAATCACCCAAGCTGTACAGACCTCGATGCGAATCGAAGGCTGCAAACCGGTGCAATCAGCCGCAGTTAAAAAGCAGGCACAAGCATTGATGGAACAGCACCGTGTCCAAGTATCAGTTCACAGAAAGTGACATCTACCTACCCGGCAGCGACATTCCCAAGAACCTCTTGGGAATAGAAACGCCGGATTTGTTGCACGAGATAGAAGCAACGCTGCTGCAACAAGCCTACACCCGCTTCATCACCGAACTCGATCCATCTGTCCGCTTCGACGAGAACTACTTCAAAGCACTGCACCGCGACACCTACGTATCCCTGTATGAATGGGCGGGCATGTATCGCACCGTGGACATGAGCAAAGGCGGCTCACTGTTCTGCCGCGCTGCATACCTCGAACAAGAAACTCGCCGTGTCTTTCGCGAACTGGAACAAGAGCAATACCTGCAACAGGCCGCAGACGGAGCGGTTGAACAATTTGCCGAGCGCCTCGCCCATTACCAATCCGAACTGATCGCCCTGCATCCGTTTTACGAACTTAACGGACGCATCACCCGCCTGTTCTTCGATCTCATTGCCGTGCACAACAACTACGAACCCATCGACTACAGCCGGGCATTGACAGCAGGCTCCTCCGGCCAGAATGCCTATATTGAAGCCTCCATCCTGTGTGTGCAGCGCGCCGACAGCAGCAAGTTGCAACAGATCATCCTGCAAGGGTTACGGCGAGCAGGCGCAAATAAAAATAATTGTAAGTAGCCCATGTTGTTTTCTACCTTCGCGAGTTTTGCACCTGAAATTTGCAGATTTCAAATAGCCACACTTGCCCGCAACGCCCTATCCACGGGCATCTCCATCAAGTGCAATGCGTAGAACGCCTATTGACGGGCATCTTCACGATGTTTGGAAAAATTTTTCAGTCAATCTGCTAATTTCTCCGGCGGGTGAAAGGAGCAGAGTCCCCCCGTAAATAGGTATCTACCTATCTTGCAAATCATTGCTCTAACTCCCCTCGCCCGCTTACGGGAGAGGGGCTGGGGGAGAGGGAAAGTTCATTCAGTTCTTATTGCACTCGCAGCGCCCCCGCAATTCCAGTAAAGTCGCCCCCTGAATTTCACACCGGAATATTTCCATGAACAAAGAAGAACTCAGCAAAGAACAACAAATCCTGCGCCAGATGCGCAAGACACTGGGCAACGTCGTCAAAGATGCCACCCCGCTCGGCGGACGACCCAACCCGCTGACGGCCAACACCATTCAGGACATCAAGGATTGTTTCGCTTTGATCTCGGAACGGGAAAGAGAACTGGCCGAGAAACTCGGCTTCGACGAAGCCAAGCCTTATTACGGCGACGGCGAATTGCCGAATGCAAAAGTTCTCAGTTTTGTTAAGCGGGACTAAGAGTAGTTCATCAATCCCTCTGTTCGTGGCGCACCCGCAAAGGGTTAGGCTGTGGCTATATTGGGCATACGCCCCGACAGCACACGCACAGCCTGTCGAGCTATGAACTGAAGGGCATCTCTATAAATTCAAATTCCGTCATTCCGGCGAAGGCCGGAATCCAGCGGTTTAAATTAAAAAGCCTTTTGTCAGTGCGTTGCACTGTCTGTTTTATTAACTGGACACCGGCCTTCGCCGGTGTGACGAATTTATAGAGATTCCCTAGAGACAACGCCCAAACCACAGTACCGCTCTGCCGCGTTGCCATTTCCTTATCACGACAAATTTATTCTCCTCCCCTACCCTTGAACCTCAGATTTTTCGTAGGGTGGGCACGTTTTTGTGCCCACGCGGTGGGGAAATACCGCGT
>JAGVNQ010000275.1 GCA_020053195.1 Sideroxydans sp. | reverse complement strand
TTAACGCTCTAACAACTGGTGCCATTTTTATGGCTTCTGGCCGTGTACCAAAGACAACAAGTATTTTTTGCATTTACCGATACCGAAATGAATATTCAATCAAGCTTAACTTCAAAATATTTGTTCGCTTTACGTGACCAAAGTCCAAGGATGAGTTGATCTATTGCATTCGCCCCGTGCTTGTCGAAAGAAGCCTTGCAAACTCATCAGCTTGTTGATCTCAACAAGCTGAGCGTTTCCTGGTGGGGTGAATGCCACTTACAACCATAGACCACTCTTTTCTGATGCACCACATGGGAAAAAATCTACGCAACTTTGCCTTTTGAAGCATGTTTGTCCGTCGTCAAAGCGAATGAATTTCTTTGGACGCAATACAGGGGCGGAAATCTGCGCCTCCGCATAACGCACAAAATGTATAGGGATTTTGTAACTCAGATTAACCATACTTCTTCACCATTTCACTTGCGAATACTGCCAGATCATCACAATGCGTTTCAATGATGTTACGCACAATTACCCAATCCAGTGCACGATAATCATGCACTGCGATGTTGCGAAAACCAATCATTTTTTTCAAATTATCCGCACGCTGAACCGATATTTCTTGCGCCTGCGCGAGGAGGGTAAATGCTGATTTACTGTCCTTCGGCAGTCCGAGTCCGCGTATTCGCACAATGTGCATGGCGAGATCAATCGCCGCTTCGCAGGCTCGCTGTAGATTGAGCACAATGACATCCTGCACATCAAAAGATTGTTCCAAATCTTGTTGGTGTTGTGTATATGTATCATTCACCCGCGCCATAGCACGTTCGATGATTTCAGCTTTATTGAGCACGATGTCATTCATCTTGGTTGCGCCTCGCTGCCATACACTTTGCCGCGTTGTTTAATGTCGGCAATGATGCCTGCACGCTCTTCGTTCAATCGCGCGTATTTGGACAGTGCAGTCATCTCGAAACGCCGCGCTGCCAATTCATCACCGGTATAGATGCGCTCCCCGCTCGTCACGACCTGTGCCAAAAAAACGGTATCGCATCGACGCAGATCGGCAATATCAAAATTTCCACCATGCCATGCCGTTTCCAATGCTATAGAAAAAGCGCTTGAATCCTTGAAGGTCAGAGGGCGCTCGGCAAGGAAGGCGAGATCAATGTCACTATCATCGCGCATGTATGGCGTGCCGAATGAGCCGTGTAAATAAACAGCAATCATTTGCAACCCCGTCTCTTCGACAGCCTGCTTCAAGATTTGTCGGAGAGTATTGACTTTATCTTGTTGCAGAGTGCGCATCACTGTGCCTTAATTTCTTCATCGCGGCGCTTGGCAATGCCTTCTTTGATGAACACATAGAGAACCGCCATAAATCCCGCCACAAATGCCGCCATGATGACAATGAGCGAACGCTTGGGTTTGATTTTTTTATCAGGCTCTACCGCCTTATCCAGCACCTTGAAGGCATATTCTTTTTGGGTGTTGGCGAGCATGACTTTCTTTTGCTCGGCGGCAATCATTTCAAACAGGATTTTGCGCATCTCTTCGATCTGGGTGCGCATCAGTTCTTCATTCAGATATTTAAGATTGCTTTCGCTACGCGCAATATCTTGTTGCGCAGTGTACTGGTTCAACTTTTCCACCAACGAATTGGCCCAATCAGCGGCAAGCGCAGCATCTTTCCATTCCACTGTAACCGTGACTAAATCGGTCTTTTTCTCTTTTTCAACCTTCAACAGTCCACCAGCATTGAACATACGATCAACATCCATTTGCCCGGGCTGTTTCTTCGGGTCAGTTTCTTTCCATTGTTTTTGTTGTTCATCCCACTTTTTTTCAAACAAGATCGGCATCAGGTTCTTTTCCTGCACGAATTTCCACAGAAAATTGCGCGATTGCAGAACAGCAATATTCTCGTCAACACTGCCGCCCCCGCCTAACGAAATTCCTGCCATTGATGCCAGTCCGCCCAATCCGCCAAGTGCCGAAGCAAAGCCTCTCTTTGGACTATCGGTGTTCACTGGTGACAGCAGCACTTCCGCACGATAGATGTTGGGCATCATTAACGACAAACCAGCCGCAACAACAGCCGCGCCGAAGCTCACCAACAAAATCTTGCGCTTGTATTTGAGCAAGGTGCGCCACAGCTCCAGCAGATCGATTTCATCTTCCATCTGGGTTTGATTTCCCGTTTGCATCAGGTCGGACCGATGGTTTTCGCTCACTGGAACACCCCGATAGTCTTCATTGCAGCAATGCTGGTACCGAGTTGCATTGTTACGCGCGACCAGTCAAGCGCGGCATCCAGCGCGTTCATGCGTTCCAGATCCGGTGGCACGACGATGGTGTCACCCGGTTGAATAGCGGCCTGCATGGAGAACCATCCACCGTTACCCGCTTCAACCTGACCGTTGGCGCGCACCACATAAATGGCTGAAGTATCCGCCATGCGCGTCACCCCGGCTTGGCTCACATAATCCGCTTGGCTGTAGTTCGAGTTGAACAGTACGGCGGAATGGTTATAGACCTCGCCTACCACCAGCACTTCATCCGGCCGTTTGGGCACGAGCAATTTGTCGCCGCTGCGCAATTTAACGTCATATTCGGTGCCTTCCAATTGGGCTATATCTTCCAAGCGGATCACCAGGCGACCGGTCGCCTGCGCGGTTTTAAATTGTTCCAGCAGGCGCTTGCCCGCTTCCAAAGCCTGCTGTTGCTTGGCGCGCAACGACTCATCGCGTAACGATCCGATGGCTTCCTGCCGCACCGAAAGCTCGGCTTCCATGCGTTGCGCCAATTCCTCGGCTTGCTTTTGTTGTTCCAGGCGCACCGATTCGCGGGTAAACACCACTGCCGGCAAATAAGCCTGATTGGTGAAGCCGCCAACGCGTTTGAGCAACGAGGAAAGCGTCTCGCCTTCTTCGATCGGATATGTCCCGGGGTGGACAATTTCGCCACTCACCACCACCTGCTCGGCAGCCCGCCAGTTCGACACGCGACGGACATTCAACACGTCGTAAGGCTGCAACAACACGTTGGCTTGTTCCTCCCCTTTCAAGGCGGCCTCAAGATTAACAGCGATGTGGTCGGATACCCGCTTTACCCCGTTCTCGACGCTATAGCGCGTAATTTCTGCCTGTTTCAGGAAAGCCATTTCGGTGACATTGCCTGCGGCAAATATCAAATCGGATAGGCGCATGCCAACTCCAAGTTCAAACTTTCCGGGATGGTGTAACTCCCCCATCGCAGCCACTTTTTTGCGTTCGTTGCTCTCGTATATCGAATGCACCACCACGCGATCCAAATCTTGCAGCTGAAGGTCATTCACCGCATCCGATGCCATCGCTAGGGCCAGATTGACCCTGATGAGCTGCACGTCGCGCGTTTGCGGATTGGTGCGATATATCTCCACGGATTCAAAATCGGTCTCGCGCAACACGCCGCCGGCCGCCAGCACTAAATCGGCCAAACGCATGTTAAGTTTGTATTCGTAGCCGCCCGGCGTTTGCACGCTCCCTTGAATGCTCACTTTGGGTTGTTCGCGGAAGCTGGCGCGCTTGAACACATACACACGGTCGCGCGCTTGCAACGGCAAGTCCAGTTCGCCGCCTTTGGCTTGCGGGGCCAATAAATCGCCCAACTTGAAACGGATCATCATCGGTTCGCGTGTGCCTTGCGCCTCGCGCTCGATCACGCCGTAATCCATAAATGACTCCGGCAACAGATCGTCCATGGAATTGATGAGCGACGACACGCGCACGCCCTTTTCCCACGCGTATTTTCCCGGACGTTTCAGATTGCCGATCAACAGAATCTGGTTGTTTTCAAACTCCGTGCCGGAAAACACCTTGAGCACATCGCCGCTGCGAACCGGCACATTGGCACCGTTGCCCAGCAACGAAAGATTGATTGCCTTTTGCTCGCCTTTGAAATCTATGCGCTCAATCAAGGCTTTTTCCAGATAGGCTTTGGGCATCAGTCCACCGGCCAATTTCAGGATGTCCGCGACAGTCGTCTCGTTGCGCATTTCGTATATCGCCGGGCGCACCACTTCGCCCGCGATGCTCACGGTCTTGCCGATGGGGGGAACAAACACGACATCGCCCGGCAGCAAGCGCACATCCTTGCTGGTATCGCCGCGCAGCAGAAAATCGTACAAGTCGATGGTGGTCACTATGCGGCCTTTGCGCTTCAACTCGATATAGCGCAATGAACCGATTTTTTTCACGCCGCCCGAAGCGAACAGCGCGCTGGACAGCGTAGCCAAACCGCTAACAGTATAAGAACCGGGACGATAAACATCGCCCAACGCGAAGATGCGGATGGAGCGCAATTGCCCCATGGTGATGCTGGCCGATACGCCAATCATTTTTTGTTTGATCTGCTCGGCCAACAACGCCTTGGCTTGCGCAAAACTCAAGCCCGCAACCGAAATGGGGCCAATCTGCGGAAAGGAAACCGCGCCCTGCCTATCCACCGTCAGCGCCAATTCTCGGTTATCGCTACCGAACAATTGCACTTTGACCTCATCGCCCGGTCCCAGCACATATTCCGGCGGCACAGGCACATCGGTAACCGGAGCAAAAGTGGTCGGCTCCGAAGCAAACAAGTCGTAGCCGTATTGCTGCAAACCGGCTGTACTCACTTCCAGCGGCTTGGACTCGCGGATGAACTCTTCATACGAACGGTGAATTTCGACTTTGTCGGCAACTTGCTGCGACTTCACCTGCTCCACCGGCACATCGGCAACCGGAGCTTCCCGCACTTCACTTTTTGAAAGTTTTTCATCGAGCGAGTCGGTTTTGATTTCGCTCTCCAAACGCCCCACGCCGACATTGCGCGATTTAGTTGTCGCTGGCTGGTTGATTACTACTGATTTACCGGATACTTGTCCGCCACCGGCCTGTTGCATCAGCGCCGCGCGCTGCTCGGGTGACATCTGCTGTAGCTTTTGTAGTTGCTCGGGAGAAAGTTGCTGGAGTAATTGCGCCGGATCGGAGGCTTGCGCAATCTGCGCGCCGAACAATACGAAACCGAGACACACCGCCTGCAAAGAAATATTTCCGAACTTCATTCAAGCCTCACTTAATGTCCCGCCATGGCGGAACTCGTGGTTGGTACTAGATAATGGGTGCGCATTGTAATCGAAGCCCTTGATATTCCAAAATTTTGCACCAAAATATTAGCAAATACTAATCCACTCGCCATCCCGGAAGATTTTAACCAGATAGTTAATTAGAAAAAACCGTCATTCCGGCGAAGGCCGGAATCCAGTTGAGAAACAAATTCCCACGCAAGTGGGACAACGTCATAGGCTTTGTCTGCTTCGCAGAGTATTTTTTATCGCTGGATTTCGGCCTTCACCCGCAAGGGGTACGCCGTGGTTGTTAGGGGCTAAAGCCCCAACAACACACGCAGCGCCGGGATGACGGCTTGGGTTAAAAAGTGCCCTCAATAATCCGCCCGCAACACCCGCATCGGCGGAAATTTGATGGCATTTCGCGTGGAAAACCATCCGGCAGCGGCCACGATAAATATCCCGCCGCCGATTCCAAGCAACCAGATCAGCGGATTGCTCTGATAAGGGATTTCCAGCACGAAGCGCGCCAGCACCCAGCCTAGCAACACTGCGCCCGCCGCCGCGAACAGGCCGCTGATGCCGCCCAGCACGGCGAACTCGGACAAGTGCAAACGCCGCAGGTAGCGGCTGTCCGCGCCCAGTGTGCGCAAAATCGCCGCTTCGAAGCTGCGTTCGTCCTGGGTGGAAAGTATCGCGGCATATAACACCGCGAGTCCGCTCAACAAGGTGAACAGGAACACTGCGCTGACGGCTTGCGCGATCTGGTCCATGATGTTGCGCACTTGGGCGATTACCGCGCCGGTGTCGATCAGCAGGATGTTGGGAAATTCGCGCGACAACTCGTCGCCCGCGCGCACCTTGTCAGGCGGCAGATAAAAACTGCTCAGGTAACTGGCCGGAAAATCCCGCAGCAATTCCGGCGTGGCGATCACGAAAAAATTCACGCGCATCGAATCCCACTGCACTTTGCGCAAGCTGGTCACGCGCGCAGTAAAGCGGCTGCCCGCCACGTCGTAAGTTAGAGAGTCGCCAAGGTGGATGTTCAAGGTTTTGGCGATGCCTTCTTCGACCGACAATTCGCCGCCCGCTCCCGCCTGCCACCAAACCCCGCTCACCAATTCATTCCATTCCGGCATCAGTTCCATATACGACAGATTGAACTCGCGTTCCACCAACGCTTTGGCGCGCGGGTCGGGATAACTGTCGCCGCTGACGGGCTGCTCGTTGATGGCGATCAATCTGCCGCGCACCATCGGCAACAATTCTGGCGCGGGCAACGATTGCCGCGCAAAAAATTCCTGTACAGACAACACCTGATCCTGCTGGATGTTCACCACAAACCGGTTGGGCGCATCCGGCGGCAGCTTGCCTTGCCACGCCTGCATCAGATCGGCTCGCACCAGCGTCAACAGCAACAAGGCCATGCCGCCCAAACCCAACGCCACTACCTGCACCGCCGAACTCTGCCCGTGGCGCGCCAGATTGTTCAGCGCATGCCGCCACTGCGTTTGGAAAAAGAATGCGTTGCGCGCCAGCCCGCGCAACAGCAACCACGCCAGCCAGCCGAACAGCAACAAGCCCGCCAACAATCCGCCCAACACCGCCAAGCCCAATTTCAGCGAACCCGCGTGCCACAAAAACAATCCCGCCAACACGAATAGCGCCAAGCCGTAGATCAACCAGCCGCTGGCCTCGGGCAGCCCCAGCTCGCGCCGCAACACGCGCAACGGCGAGACTTTGCGCAATTGCAGCAACGGCAAAAAGGCGAAGCCGAGCAACAAAGCAAAACCGCTGACCGCCGCCTTCAACAGCGGCAAAACACCGGGCTGCGGCAAACTCGCCTCGCGCATGGAAGCGATGCTCTCCACCAACACCGACTGCGTGGCATACCCCAGCAAGCCGCCCAACAACACCGCCAGCAGACCGAGCAAAATAAATTGGTACAGGAACAGCCACAACACCTGATTTTGCTGCGCGCCCAGACAGCGCATCACCGCGCAGCCGTCCAGATGGCGCAACACAAAACGCCGCGCTGCCAGCGCCATCG
>JAGVNQ010000022.1 GCA_020053195.1 Sideroxydans sp. | reverse complement strand
GCCCAACAAAACGCCCCGGTTATGGGCGTTTTGTTGGGTGATGACAAAGTTAAATCACCTCCGGCAAAGCCGGAGGCTTATTGGATGAGCCCCTCAAAGGGGCTGTAAAACCGTGAGCCGCCCAAGGCGGCTGAGTTTTGCTCCTTCCCCTTCAGGGGGAAGGTTGGGATGGGGGTGGGGTTGATCTATACGCAGCACCACCCTTACACACCATCCCCACCCTAACCCTCCCCTTGAAGGGGAGGGAATGAAGCAGGCACCGCCAAACCACGACCGCATCACACGGTCAAACCTTACTGAGTCCCCCGGCAGAGCCGGGGGTTTACCTCACTTAATTAACCGAGTTTAAACCCCGTGATATTCTCAATTGAATTTTGATAGACTGATGGCAGCAATTTTAGGAGAGAAACATGATAAACAGATTCGAAGTTCCCCTTGCGCAGCTTTCATTTCCCCAAAAATTGGACTTAATGGAAACGCTATGGGCAGACATGATAGGCAACGAAAAAAATCTTGAGTCGCCCGCCTGGCATGAAGCCATTCTCAATGAGCGCGAAGCTGCCTTGGATGCGGGGCAATTGACTGTATCCGACTGGGCAGATGCCAAAGAAAGAATCAAGAAAAACGTCGCATGAAAATCAAACCCTCAGCGTTGCAGAGGACGATCTCGAACAAGGGCACCAGTTCTACGAATCGCAAGCTAAAGGACTCGGCAACTATTTTCTGGATACGCCCTATTCTGACATTGACTCGCTGGCCTATTTTGCAGGAATACACCGTGTAGTTCTGGGCCACCATCGGCTACTCTCCAAACGTTTTCCATTCGCGGTTTATTACCGCGTCGATGACGATGTGGTCACCGTATTCGCCGTTCTTGATTCCCGCAGGAATCCGAGCTGGATAAGAAAAAAACTTTCCGGCTAATGGCTTATGCCACGCGGGTTTCAGGGAGCGAAGTTTCGTTGCGTTAACCCGACCTACCTCTTTCGCACAAGTGTTATGTACCAACACCCCGGCAGCACCGACATAGTAGGTGTGGTTGTCTTCCACTTCCAAGTTATAGACTTTGTGCAGCATGGGGTGGAAACCGCCAGAGATACTCAGTATGGAGTTTTCGCCATAAACGTATTCTTCTGGTTCGATGTCCAGAATAGAAATGTATGCAGAACCCGCCTCATCGCATACTAATTCTGGGATGCCCCTGGAAAAATCTACGCCCCATCCTTCATAAAATGGCTCGCCATCTGGATATGAATATACGACTCCTACTTCCGGCGTTGATGTACGCAAGAGCGGCCCAGAATCACCCCACCTTACTAATTGTTTATTCTGTATTTCAAATACGGGGTACAACCCAGTTTGAGCAACTAACTCATAAAATTTGTCTGCGTCCACCCATGCCATGACTTCTTTTATTTCGCTGTCATTTTCAAGTCGTACTACCCAAAATGGATGATTGCCAGTAACAACAACAAACTCCATCTTGATGGGTTCATTTGGTAGGATGTAACCAACATACCAAACCTCCTGCCCCTCCTTCTCAAACGTCCGCGTCACCCGCTTGTAACTCGCCTCCCCCTCTCCGCTCTCCGACTTCGACAACACATAATCCCCCACCTTGATCTGCTCGATAGGCCGCAAACCCTCTTGGGTATGCACCAGCGTGCCTGCCACAAAGCAGCCCAGCTCTTTGACTTGTTGCTTTGCCGCTGCGATGATTTTTTCATACGGGGCATTGCTGCCCGCGCCGTCCGCTTCTGCGATGCGAGCTTCGTCCGCGTTGCGTCCGTTGAAAATCTGCTGTACGTTTCCGCCGATACTGGTTCTCATGCCGCCTCCCAATTTTTGGAACAGGCCGCACCCTAACCAGCCAATCCTGTTGCGTCAAGGTGGGTTTGAATTCAAAAAAATAGGGCAACATCGTGAAGAAGCGCATGGATAGGGCATCTACACGTTGTACATGACGTAGATCAAGCATTCATGCGCCTTCCCAGGCAGTGGCATTTTGAAATTTGCTTGAAAAGCATGTTTGTTCGCAGATCGAACAACCTACAGAACTTCGGGCATCACGGTTTTTGTAGGTGCGAATTTATTCGCACGTTTCGCGCCCCCAACATTTTTCGTGCGAATAAATTCGCACCTACAACCCCCTTATTCGTGCTGGAATTAGTGTTGAAGCTACCCCTCCAAACTCATCTGCATCTCCAGCCACCCCTCTTCCAACTCCGCCACTTTGCTTTCCAACTCCACGCGGCGCGCGTTCAGTTTGGCGATGAAGTCGCTGCTGCTGTTGGCGTAGGTGGCGGGGTCGCCCAGTTGGTTGTTGATTGCGGTTAGCTCGGTTTGCGCTTTGCCCAGTTCGGTTTCCAGTTTGTTCAGCTTGGATTGCAAGGCTTTGCGGTTGGGTTTGGATGCGGCGGGTTGGGTTTGTTTTTCAACTTTGACTTGCTCCGGTTCGCGTTTGCGGCGGGTTTCGATCCACGTCTTGTAATCTTCCAGATCGCCGTCGAACAGTTTGGCCGTGTTGTCGGCCACCAGCCACAGTTCGTCGGCCACGGCGCGGATCAAGCTGCGGTCGTGCGACACCAGCACTACCGCGCCAGTGTATTCCTCCAGCGCCAGCGTCAGCGCGTCGCGCATGTCCAGGTCGAGGTGGTTGGTCGGTTCGTCCAGCAACAGCAGATGCGGTTTTTGCCAGGCTAACAAGGCCAGCGCAAGGCGGCTTTTTTCGCCGCCGGAAAAACTTTCCACCGGACGTTCTTCGCTATTGCCCGCCAGGCCGAAGCGACCGAGGAAGGTGCGCAAAGTCAGCGTGGTTTCCTTCGGCGCGAGGCGTTCCATGTGCTGCAACGGCGTGGCCGCACTGTCCAGATTTTCCAACTGGTGCTGGGCGAAATAACCGATGCGGATGTCCGGTGTGATTTCCAGCTTGCCTGAGGTGGGTTGCAGTTCGCCGACCAACAGTTTTATCAGCGTGGATTTGCCCGCGCCGTTCGGCCCCAGCAGCGCAATGCGCGCTCCGGCGCGCAGCACCAGATCAACGTTCTCAAATAACTTTTTGTCGCCGTAACCGAAGCCCATACTTTCCGCGCGCAACAACAAATCCGGGCTGCGTTCCGGCGCTTCGATCTCCAGTTCGAAATGGCCGTCGGTGACATGCGCCGGGGCGATGCGCGTCAGGCGCTCCAGCGCTTTCACCCGGCTCTGTGCCTGCTTGGCTTTGGTCGCCTTGGCGCGGAAACGGCGCACGAAATCTTCCAGATGGGCGATCTTCGCCTGCTGCGTCTGGAACGCCTGATTCTGCAAGGCGATGCGCTCGGCGCGCGCGCGCTCGAAATCGTCGTAGTCGCCGGCATAACTGTCGATCACGCAATCGTGCACATGGGCGATGCGGTTGACGGTGGCGTTGAGGAATTCGCGGTCGTGTGAGACCAGCAAAATACTGCCGGGATAACGCGCCAGGTATTGTTCCAGCCAGAGGATGGCTTCGAGGTCGAGGTGGTTGGTGGGTTCGTCCAGCAACAGCAAATCGGCGCGGTGCATCAGCGCGCGCGCCAGATTCAAACGCATGCGCCAACCACCGGAAAAACTGCTCACCGGACGCTGCAACGTGTCCGCCTCAAAGCCCAGCCCGCACAATAACTGCGCGGCGCGCGCCGGAGCACCGTAACCGTCAATCGCCTCGTACTGGTGCTGCGCCTCGAACCACGCCGCATCGTGTTGCTCGCGCGCCAGAATTTTTTCCAGCCCGCGCAACTGACCGTCGCCGTCCAGCACAAACTCCAAAGCCGCTTGCGCGGAATTGGCGATTTCCTGTTCCACATAACCCAGCGTCTTGCCGCTTTGCAGCGACACCTCGCCGCCGTCGGCTTTGATCTCGCCGCGAATCAGGCGGAACAGCGTGGATTTGCCGCAGCCGTTTTTGCCCACCAGTCCGATACGCTGGTTGGCGAAAGCTTGGAGATTGGCGGATTGGAACAGCGGGATACCGGCTTGCAGGTAGGTCAGATTTTGAATGTTCAGCATGCTGCAATGATAACAGTTCGTAGGGTGGGCACGCTGCTGTGCCCACGCGTCTGGGGGTGAAATCGGCTGGTTAACCGCGTGGGCACATGAAACGTGCCCACCCTACGAATGGCTTCTGAGTTTGCGATACAAAGTGCGTTCGCTGATGCCCAGTTGTTCGGCTAGTTTTTTGCGATCGCCCTGAAAATTTTTGTCGGCCCAGGCCAGATAGTTTTTTTCCAGATTTGCCAGCGGCGCGATTTCCGCAAACGGAGTGGCTTCCGCCGCCACGCTGCTGACCCCTTTCACCGTACCCAAAAATAAATGCTGCGGCTGAATGGTGTTGCCGTCGGCCATGATTAGCGCGCGCTCCAGAATATTGCGCAGTTCGCGCACATTGCCAGGAAAGTCGTAGCGCAACAGCGCCTCCATGGCTTCTTTGCTGACGGTGACTTTTCTGACCATGACCATTCTGGATAACAGGCGAGTGACCAGCATCGGAATGTCTTCCGCGCGTTCGCGCAGCGGCGGCAAGTGGATGGGGAATACGTTAATGCGGAAAAACAAGTCCTGACGGAACGTGCCATCGCGCACCATTTGCGCCAGATCGCGGTGGGTGGCGGCGACCAGCCGGAAATCGGCGCGTAACGGCTCCACGCCGCCGAGTCGGCGGTAAGTGCCCGCTTCCATCAGACGCAGCAGTTTGACTTGCAACGACAGCGGAATATCGCCCACTTCGTCGAGAAACAAGGTGCCGCCGCGCGCGGCTTCCACCAGCCCGATTTTGCGTCCGACCGCGCCGGTGAACGCGCCTTTTTCATAGCCGAACATTTCGCTTTCGAACAAGGTTTCGGTCAGCCCCGAACATTCCAGCGCCACAAAGGGCGCGGACGCGCGCGGGCTCATGTCGTGGATGGCGTGCGCCACCAGCTCTTTGCCGGTGCCCGATTCGCCCAGCAACAGCACCGAGCTTTCCCACGCGGCCACGCGCTTGGCCAGCTCCAGCATGCGGTTGAACGGGCGCGAGTAGCCCACCATTTCCCGCTCGCGCCTGCCTTCGCGCGCCTGGCGCAACGAATGCATGGTTTCCATGTAATACAGCGTGTCGCCGTCTTCGTCTTTCACCGGCACCGTTTCCACTTCCACGTGTTCTCTGCCCGCCGAGGTGTGATGCACGTGCAACACGCGGTTGGGTTCGCCGCTTTCTATCGCGCCGCGCAGCGGGCAGTTCTCCCCGACCTGATCGCAAGGTTTGTCGTAGTGGTGGGAAAGCTCGTAACAGAAACGCCCGACCACGGGCTGCTCGCCTCCAAATTCGCGCTGATACGCCGCATTGGCCGCGATGATGCGGTATTGCCCGTCGAGCAAAATTTTCGGCTCGGGAAAACTATCCAGCAGTTGCAGAGTTTCTGCCGGAATGTTGTGCGGAAAAAATACAGTGCCATCAAAGTCAGTCATGGCGGCAATAATATGCCATTTATGGCACACCAAGCAACCGGTATTTTTTTGCTGTGCTGCCGCACGATTGCGACATCCTATTGATGAATATGGAAATTCATAAATTTTTTAGGGTGTGGCACAGCTATTGCTAACTATAGGCTCGAAAGCGGCCAGTTGTGGCTGTACCAGTTTCAAACCTCCCTGATAGGACGCTCCCGTCCTTCAGCTTCAACCTGTGGCGCGGTGCGTCACAGGTTTTTTTTTACCAATGGTTGAACGATGCCCTATTGCTAGTGGCGCGATAAAAAAACCGATAACCACATTCAACACTTAGGAGAGAAAAATGGCACTGCTAATCACCGAAGAATGCATCAACTGCGACGTGTGCGAACCGGAATGCCCGAATGGCGCGCTGTCGCAAGGCGATGAGTTGTACATCGTTGACCCCGCCAAATGCACCGAATGCGTGGGGCATTTCGACACCCCGCAATGCATAGAGGTGTGCCCGGTGGATTGCATTGTGCAAGACCCGGCGCATGTGGAAAGCCGCGAACAATTGCAGGCCAAGTTTGAAAGCCTGCTGGCGGTGCAGGCTTAACCTCTCAACAAGTGCGGGGCGGGATAGTCCGCCCCACTATCAACGATTCCGGCGAGCCGGCTCAGGAGCGCGAACATGAACGACGAAACAAAACAGAATGCCGAGAATGGGCATGTCACCAACATCTATCACGAGTTGGAGATGTGGAAAGTCAACATGGGCGACAAGACCATCCACGCCAAACGCATGCCGGGATTTTTCCGCACCGTAAAAACATATTCGCAACTCGCGCTGTGGCTGCCGTTCTTCCTGCTGCCCTATCTGCGCTGGAACGACAAACAAGCCATCTTGTTCGACATCCAGAATCGCCAGTTTCATTTCTTCCATATCACCGTGTTGCCGCAGGACATCTGGATGCTGTCGCTGCTGTTGTTGATGGCGGCGATGACGCTGTTCGCCGTGACTTCCGTCGCCTCGCGCGTGTGGTGCGGCTATTTCTGCTTCCAGACCGCGTGGAGCGACTGGTTCACCTGGCTGGAAGACAAAATCGAAGGCAATCCGACGGCTCGCCGCAAGCTGGACGAAGCGCCCTGGACTTTGGATAAATTCAAAAAGAAAGCCCTCAAACATCTGATCTGGATTGTGTTCTCCCTGCTCACCGGCATCAGCTTCTCGATCTGGTTCGTGGATGCTTTCGATTACTGGAACAACCTGCTCCATTTCAACCTGCCGCGCGTCGGCTGGATCGCGCTGGTTCTGTTCCTGGCGGGAACCTATATCCTCGCCGGATTCCTGCGCGAACAAGCCTGTATCTGGATGTGTCCCTACGCCCGCATCCAGGGAGTGATGAGCGATTCGCAAACCATCTTGCCCGCTTACGACGACAAACGCGGCGAGAATCGCGGCAAGTTGCATCGCGGCGAAAAAACCGAAGCCGGACAAGGTGACTGCATCGACTGCTTCCAGTGCGTGCAAGTCTGCCCCACCGGCGTGGATATTCGCGGCGGACATCAACTGGCCTGTATCACTTGCGGCCTGTGCATCGACGCGTGCGATGCCATCATGGACAAGATCGGCAAACCGCGCGGCCTGATCCGTTATGCGTCGCTGGACGAACTCTCCGGCAAGCCGAAGAAAAAGCTGTACCAGCATCCGCGCACGCTGGTCTATCTCACCATCATCCTCATCGCATTTTCCGGCATTGTGTACGGCCTGACCCATCTGGGGGCGATGACGCTCCGGGTAATCCCGGATCGCCAGCCGCTGTTCGTCACCATGAGCGACGGTGCTATCCAGAACAAATACGATTTCAAGATACTCAACAAAACCGACCGGGATATTCGCATAAAGGTCAGCGCCACGGGCGGCGTGGAAGGGCAAGTGATATTGGGTGGCGAGCATTTCCCGCTCACCCACCACGGTCGCGGCACCGCGTTCACCATTTTCGTCAAAGCGCCCGGCGCGAACGTCAAACAGGAAGTGACCCCGATCGAGTTCAAGGTGGAAGGGGTCGATGACCCGACGATCTTTGCTGTGTACAGCAGCAAATTTAATGCGCCGTTACGTTGAAGTGGTCACGAAAAAATTGAACGGGGGAATAGGGCGATGAAGCAAACACGAACAGTAAAAATCCTGGCCGCCATTTTCGCCCTCGGCCTGATTTACTGGTTCGGCCTGCGCACCGATCCCAAAGTGGAAGCGCTCAATCAAGTGCTGCTCAGTTCCGCCAGCCCGCAATTGCGCGACTTCCCCTACGAATTCAAGGTGGTGCGGCTGGAGGGCGAAACGGCGGTGATGGGCACGCCGCGTTCTTCTGCCATGCCGGTATATCGCATGATCGGGGCGCTCTACCCACAGCTGTCGGGAAAGGATGCCAGCCATCCCGATTTTATTGCCGCGCAAATGGCGCTGGCTAAAGTGCAGAGCGAGGCGCGGGAAATCGTGCTCAAGCAACCCGGTGTGACCCAAGTGAAATGGGAGTTGGATCAAAACTGGCTGATCGCGCACAACATACCGTTGAATTGAACCATAAAACCTTTATTAGCCACGGATGAGCACAGATAAGCACTGATAAAACAGTGTGTTACACAAGAGTAGCCGCCCACCTGAATGTGGGTGCTGGTTTGCTGGATGCGGTGTTGTTTATCCGTGTTTCATCAGTGTTCATCCGTGGCTCAATTTCGTTTTGTTTTTAGGTTGAATGGCGACACTACTGAACGAGGAATCTCAAATGAGAATTGCCGTAACCAGTCAGAACTTCAAAAGCGTCACCGGCCACGCCGGAAAAAGCCGCCGCTTCATCGTGTTCAATGCCGCACCGCCCGCCGATCCGGTGGAGGTGGCGCGGCTGGATTTGCCGCTGGAAATGGCCATGCATGAATTCACCGGCGGCGCACATCCGCTGGACGAAATGGATTTGATTATCACCGCGAGCGCCGGTCAGGGCTTCGTGGCAAAAATGGCGCAGCGCGGCGTGCAGGTGATTGCCTGCGGCGAAAGCGATCCGCATCAGGCGGTGCTTGATTACCTCGACGGCATGGTCAAGCCACCCGCCCCGCATGTTCATGCGGCGCAGGAACAACACGGGCATGGCGGCGGGAGCGGCTGTTGCGAGAATTAGTTTGAGGCGGGAAATTTTTTGCGTGGCAGCAGTGTCGGATCAAATCCGATTTTTTTGTATTACTTATGGGAGGGAATTTACAAAATGTTAAAAGCCATCGTAGGGTTTGTTGCGGGTGTGGCCGTTGTTCTGCTGCTCATTTACAACTTCGCGGGCAGTCTGATGTTCCGGGAAATTCCCAGCCCGTTCGGCGTGGAAGAAACCGTCGCGCGCATCCAGCAGAATATTTTGAACGCGGGCAACGGCTGGTCGTTGTCCGGTCTGCGCAACGCGGCCAAGCCGATTGAGATGGATGGCGGCAACGTGTTGCCGGTGCTGATGATTGAGGCGTGCAGCACCAAATATTCGGGCCCGATTCTGAAGGACGATTCGATTCGATTCCTCTCCAACCTGATGCCTTGCAAGATTTCGGTTTATAAAAAGAACGACGGCAAGACCTACATCGGCATGATGAACGCGCAACTGATCGGCAACTTGTTCGGCTCCATGGTGGGCGAAATCATGGGACACGTGGCCGCCGATCAGGCCAAATTCATCGTGTTCGATGCCAGCAAGCCAGCGCCCGCGATGATTAAAGGCGGCTCGGGTGGCGGCGGCCCAGCGGCTGCCGGTGCGGCGGGCGGTTGCTAACGCGACCGATGCGACACACGCCCATCCCTCTTCACACCCAGCTCAAACAAGGTGACCCCATGAGACTTAAATATATTTTGTTGCTAGCGGCTGCCAGCGCATTGCTGGCCATGCCTGCCGCGTTCGCGCAAACGGCCAAACTCGAAACCATCATCGCGCCGCCGACGCAAGCCGCCTCACAGGTTGCGGTTGCCGCCAAGGCGGAAACCGCGTCCACCGCCGACCACAGCAAGTTCAAGGCGCTGCAAACCAATTTCAAAAGCGGACCGCAAGTGACCGAAGCGTGCCTGACTTGCCACACCGAAGCGGCCAAGCAAGTGCAGCACACCAAGCACTGGACGTGGGAGTCGGTCGATGCCAAAACCGGGCAGAAGCGCGGCAAGAAAAACATCATCAACAACTACTGCACCTCGCCCATCTCCAACGAAAAAGACTGCATGGCTTGCCACGCCGGTTACGGCTGGAAAGACAGCAGCTTCGATTTCGCTGTCGAGAAAAACGTGGATTGTTTGATCTGCCACGACACCACCGGTACGTATCGCAAACTGCCGGGCGATGCCGGACATCCGGTGTATGAGCGGGTGGAATTTCCGAAAGGATCGGGCAAGTTTGTCGAACCTGCCGACCTGAAAAAAGTGGCGCAAAACATCGGTCTGCCCAGCCGCAGCAACTGCGGTTCCTGCCACTTCTTCGGCGCGGGCGGCAACGGCGCGAAACACGGCGACCTCGACAGTTCGCTGCAACATCCCGGCAAATATCTGGATGTGCACATGGACGAGAAAGGGCTGAATTTCACCTGCGTCACCTGCCACGTTACCGAGAAACATGAAGTCTCCGGCAGCCGCTACAACGTGGCGGCGGCGGTCAAAGGTCCGGCTCACCTGCGCGGCAAAACGGATGCCTCGCCTGCCGCTTGCCAGTCCTGCCACAGCGACAAACCGCACAGCGGACGCATGGATATTCTCAACACGCACACCGCAAAAATCGCCTGCCAGACTTGTCACATTCCCGAGTACGCGCGCAACGAAATCGGCACCGAAGCGAGCTGGGACTGGTCGCAAGCCACCGTCATGGGCGCGGATGGCAAACCGACCACGCGCAAAGACAGCGCCGGACGACGCGCCTTCGATTCCAAGAAAGGCACCTGGGTGTGGGATTCGTATGTGATTCCCGAATACCGCTGGTTCAACGGCGACTCCACCTACAAAGTGATAGGCGACAAAATTGATCCGGGCAAAACCGTGCAGATCAACGAGATCGGCGGCGCGCCCAACGCAGCCGATTCGCGCATCTGGCCGATGAAGATTCACCGGGGCAAACAACCTTACGACAAGGTGAACAACTACCTCACCGTGCAACATACCGGCGGCGAAGACGACACCGCGCTGTGGCACAACTACGATTGGCAAAAAGCCATCGGCGCGGGCATGAAGGCCGCAGGGTTGCCCTACAGCGGCGAATACGCTTTCGTCAGTACCGAAATGACCTGGCCGGTCACGCACATGGTCGCACCGGAACATGACGCGCTGTCCTGCGCCCAGTGCCACAGTGAAAATGGCCGCCTGCAAAACATAGCAGGCGTTTACATGCCCGCGCGCGACCGCAACCGCTTGCTTGATCTCGCGGGTTGGACGCTGGTGCTGCTGTCACTGGCGGGCGTGCTGATCCACGGCGGTCTGCGCATTTATACCAGCAAGAAAAAGGAGCAACTGAAATGAGCGCCAACCGCATCTACCTGTACAAACGCTACGAGCGCTTCTGGCACTGGTCGCAAGCCCTGTTGATTATCACCATGCTGGTGACCGGCTTTGAAGTCCACGGCACTTACACCCTGTTCGGCTTCGGCAAAGCGGTCTATTACCACACGTTCTGCGCGTGGACGCTGCTGGTGCTTTGGGCGTTCACCATTTTCTGGCAGTTCACCACCGACGAATGGAAGCAATACATCCCGACGCTGAAAAAAGTCGATGCCATGGTGCGTTACTACGCCTTCGGCATCTTCCGCAACGCGCCCAACCCCTTCCACAAAACAGCGGAAAAGAAACATAACCCGCTGCAACGTCTGGCGTATCTGGCACTGCTGTCCATCCTGTCGCCGGTCATCTGGGGCTCGGGATTGTTCTACCTGTTTTATTCGTCGTGGGCGGCACTGGGCATAGACGGCTATCTCAGCCTCGAAGCCGTGGCGCTGGTGCATACGGCGGGCGCGTTCATGATGCTGGTGTTTTTCATCGCCCACGTATATTTGACCACCACCGGCCACACACCGACGGCGCACATCAAAACCATGATTACCGGTTGGGAAGAGGAGGAATAACCATGAACACTTTTGCCCGCGATTTGCAACTGACCACGCAAAGCCTCAGGCAGAAACAACCCGCCAAACCGCTGCTCGCGGTTTACGCGCTAGCGAAATATTTGTTTACTCTTTCGCAGGCGTTTATACACGGGCATCTGCATAGATAGTCGTCGTAGATGCCCGTATTTGCTGGCTCGCGGGCATGCCATCTGCATCATTCTCTCCCGGTTGTCGCATACCCGACAACCGGCCTCCCCCGTCTTGTTCCATACACCCGAGTTGAACGTGGCTATCCGCTGAAAAGCCGATAGCACTGGCGTTCGTGCGCCATCTGACAGTCTGGCACGTGGCTTGCAACCCTTCAGGTACAAACAACCGGAAGGAGCGACACCATGTGGGATTACTCGGAAAAAGTTAAGGAACATTTCTTTCAGCCACGCAATGCGGGCGTGCTGGCCGATGCCAACGGCGTAGGCGATGTCGGCTCGATTTCTTGCGGCGACGCGCTGCGCCTGATGCTCAAGGTGGAGCCGGAGACGGACATCATCCTCGCTGCCAATTTCCAAACCTTCGGCTGCGGCTCGGCCATCGCTTCATCTTCCGCGCTGACCGAAATGGTGATCGGCAAGACGCTGGACGAGGCGCTAAAAGTCAGCAACCAGGACATCGCCGATTACCTCGACGGTTTGCCGCCGGAAAAAATGCATTGCTCGGTGATGGGGCGCGAGGCGCTACAAGCCGCCGTGGCCAATTATCGCGGCGAAGTGTGGAGCGACGACCACGAGGAAGGCGCGCTGGTGTGCAAATGTTTCGCGGTGGACGCGGTGATGATCGAAGACACCATTCGCACCAACAACCTCAGTTCGGTGCAGGACGTGACCAATTACACCAAAGCGGGCGGCGGCTGTTCGTCGTGCCACGAAGGGATTGAAGAAATTCTGGTGAAGGTGATGACCGAACGCGGCGAAGCGTTTACCCCCGGCGCAGCGCCCAAAGAAGTTGCGCCTGTCGGCATGACCAACCTGCAACGCATCCGCAAAATAGAAGCCGTGCTCGATGCGGTGCGTCCGCAATTGAAACGCGACGGCGGCGACATCGAGCTGGTGGATGTCGAAGGCAAAACCATCTACGTCAACATGAAAGGCGCGTGCTCGGGTTGCCAGATGGAAGCGCTCACGCTGCAAGGGATTCAGCAGAAGTTGATGGAAGAACTGAAAGAGTTCATCAAGATCGTGCCGACCAAGGCGGGGGCGTTGAGCCGGGCGAGTTGCCATCCGTAATTTATGTCCCCTCTCCCGCTGGCGGGAGAGGGTTAGGGAGAGGGTGGTAAACATTCGCACCCTCTCCCCCAACCCCTCCCCCGCGTGCGGGGGAGGGGAGCAAACCCAAAGGAGCAAAACATGAGCGGCATCTATTTCGACAACAACGCCACCACCCGCGTCGATGAAGCGGTGGTGGAAGCCATGCTGCCGTATTTTACCGAGCAGTTCGGCAATCCGTCGTCCATGCACAGCTTCGGCAACAAGGTGGGCTTGGCGATCAAGAAGGCGCGTATGCAAGTGCAGGAGTTGCTCGGCGCGGAGTTGGACTCGGAAATCATTTTCACTTCCTGCGGCACGGAGTCGGATTCGACTGCAATTTTGTCTGCGTTAAAAGCGCAACCGGAGCGCAAGGAAATCATCACCACCAACGTCGAACATCCGGCGATTCTCACACTGTGTTCGTGGCTGGAAAAAGACGGCTACAAAGTGCATTACCTCAAGGTGGATGGCAAAGGCCGTCTCGACTTGAACGAATACAAAAAGCTACTCACCGACCAAGTCGCCATCGTGTCGGCCATGTGGGCGAATAACGAGACCGGCACATTTTTTCCGGTGATTGAAATGGCCGAGATGGCGCACGCCGTCGGCGCGATGTTCCACACCGATGCGGTGCAAGCCGTGGGCAAAGTGCCGCTGAATTTGAAAGACACCAAAATCGACATGTTGTCGGTGTCCGGCCACAAATTGCATGCGCCCAAAGGCATAGGCGTGTTGTATTTGAAACGCGGCACACGCTTCCGTCCGCTGCTGCGCGGCGGACATCAGGAGCGCGGTCGGCGCGCGGGCACGGAGAACAGCACTTCTATCGTCGGCCTGGGCAAAGCCGCCGAGATGGCGGTGGAAGCGATGGCGTTCGAGAACACCGAAGTGGCGCGGCTGCGCGACAAATTGGAAGCGGGCATTTTGGCGAAAGTGCCCAGCTCATTCGTTACCGGCGACCCGACCAACCGTTTACCCAACACCAGCAACATCGCGTTCGAGTTCATCGAAGGCGAAGCGATTTTGTTGCTGCTGAACAAATTCGGCATCGCCGCTTCAAGCGGTTCAGCCTGCACGTCCGGCTCGCTCGAACCCAGCCACGTGATGCGCGCGATGGGCATTCCCTACACCGCCGCGCACGGCACGGTGCGCTTTTCGCTGTCGCGTTACAGCACCGAAGCGGAAGTGGATCGCGTGATTCAGGTCGTACCGGAAATCATCGCGCAACTGCGCAAGCTGTCGCCGTATTGGGAAGGTGATGCGCCGAAAGCCGAACCGGAGAAGGCGTTTGCGCCTACGTATGCATAAAGCAGAAAAAATGTGGGTTTCACGCGGAGGCGCGGAGTTCGCGGTTAAAGACACAAATGGTTTTGCATTTCTCCGCGTCTCCGCGTCTCCGCGTGAGTAAAGAGTTCAACTTAATAACTGGAACGAACAAAATGACCCGCTCCATCACCATCAACGACACCACCCTGCGCGACGGCGAACAGACCGCCGGGGTGGCGTTTTCGTTGGAGGAGAAGCTGGAGATCGCGCGGCAGATTGACGCGTTGGGCGTAGCGGAAATTGAAGTGGGCATTCCGGCCATGGGGCAGGTCGAGCGCGAAAGCATCAACGCAGTGGCCGCGCTGAATTTGAACGCGAAGCTGATTGTGTGGGGGCGTATGTGCCAAGCGGACATCGACGCTTGCGAGCAACTCGATGTGTCCATGATTAACGTGTCCATCCCGGTGTCGGATATTCACCTCTCCAAGAAATTGAAGCGCGACCGCGCCTGGGCGTTGGAAACAATTTACGACATGGTGCCTTACGCCTGCGACCACGGGCTGGAAGTCGCCGTTGGTTGCGAAGATGCGTCGCGCGCCGATCCCGAATTTTTATTGCAAGTGGCCGAAGCGGTGCAAGCCGCCGGAGCGCGGCGTTTGCGTTATGCCGACACCTTGGGCGTGATGGAACCGTTCGGCACGCACAAGGCAATTTCTGCGTTGCGCGCGGCGGTGGACATCGAAATCGAAATGCACGCGCACGACGACTTGGGGCTGGCCACTGCCAACAGCCTCGCCGCCGCGCTGGCGGGCGCGACGCACATCAACACCACGGTGAACGGACTGGGCGAACGCGCGGGCAACGCGCCGCTGGAGGAAGTGGCACACGGTTTGAAGAAGCTGCACGCCATAGACACCGGTGTTGATCTCACCCATTTTCCCGCGCTGTCCAAGCTGGTCGCCTCCGCCTCCGGTCGCCCCGTGCCGTGGCAAAAAAGTATCTCGGGCGCGGGCGTGTTCACGCACGAGGCGGGCATTCACGTCGATGGTCTGTTGAAAGACCCGAGCACCTATCAAGGTTTCGATCCCGCCGAAGTCGGTCGCCGCCTCAAGCTGGTGGTGGGCAAACATTCCGGCGCGCACGGCGTGATCGCCGCCTACGCCACCATGGGGCTGAACCTCAGCCAAGCCGAAGCGCGCGCGCTGCTGCCCGACATCCGCAACTTCGCCGAACGCGCCAAACGCTCGCCCGCCGATCAGGAATTGCTGTTTCTTTATCAACGCTACATCGGGCGTATTCAGCCCGGTGCGGCGCATTGAGGTGATGAGCATGTCTTCCAATACACACCCTCTCCCCAACCCCTCTCCCTTGCAGGGCGAGGGGCTAGCTATTCCCTCTCCCGCTTGCGGGAGAGGGTGGCCCGCAGGGCCGGGAGAGGGTGAGGTTTTACGCCCGCAAAAAATCAGCCTGTTCACCCTACTGCGCGAAGACATCTCCTGCGTATTCCAGCGCGACCCCGCCGCGCGTTCGCGCTTCGAAGTGTTGACCACCTATCCCGGCGTACACGCCATCCTGCTGCAACGCATCGCGCACCGTCTGTGGAAATTCGGGCTGCGTTATTTGGCGCGGCTACTGTCGTGGTTCGCGCGCTTGCTCACCAACATCGACATCCATCCCGGCGCAACGATTGGCCGCCGCTTTTTCATCGACCACGGCGCAGGCGTGGTGATCGGCGAAACGGCGGAAATCGGCGACGACGTGACGCTGTATCACGGCGTGACGCTGGGCGGCACGACATGGAACAAAGGCAAACGCCATCCCACTTTGGGCGACGGCGTGGTGGTCGGTGCGGGCGCGAAAATTCTCGGCGCGATTACGCTGGGCGACCAAGTGCGCGTGGGCGCAAATTCGGTGGTGGTGAAAGACGTGCCGCCGCACCGCACCGTGGTCGGCATCCCCGCCAAAATCGTGCTGCGCACCGAAGAAGCCGATGCCGACAACATCTACGGCATCAACCTCGACCACCATTTAATCCCCGACCCGGTAGGCCGCGCCATCGCCTGTTTGATGGAACGTATCGAAGTGCTGGAAGGGCAACTGCGCAAGCAGGGAGCGCCGGTGGAAGGGCAATGCCATATCTGCGATGCGGATGAATTGTGTGGCACGGAAGTGGCGCGTGTTGCCAGAAAATCATGAACAAGAAAATTCAAAAACAATTAGCCACAGAGAACACAGAGGTCACAGAGATGTCCGTGCCACCTCTTTCTCTGTGCGCTCTGTGTTCTCTGTGGCTAAGTTTTGTTTTTGTTTGGAGTGAACCATGGATTTGCTGAATTTCGATCAAGCCGAGTTGTATTTCGACGAGCCGTTAGCGCAAGACGTGGCGCGTTTGCTGGTGGCGGCGGCGGACAAATACGGCAGCGAGGAAGCCGAAAGTTTATTGCTGCGCGCACACTTGCTCGCGCCGCAACACCTGATGGTGCTGGTCGCGTTATACCGTTTCTATTTTTATCAGCACCGTCTGGAAGACGCGCTGCTGGTGGGCGAAAGCACGCTGGCGGTGGTCGGGCGGCGACTGGATTTTCCCGATAGCTGGGTGTATCTGCGCGAAGCCAATCTCGGCGCGGGCGTGATGCGTTCGATGGGCTTGGTGCGCTTTTACTTGATGGTGCTCAAAGCCAGCGGCTACATCAATTTGCGCTTGGGAAATATTGAAACCGGACGCGCCATGCTGGAAAAACTGATCGCGCTGGACAGCCACGACCGCATCGGCGGCAAAGCCTTGCTGAACGTGATGCAGCAAATGAACAACACCGTTGAAAGGAGCACGAGATGGACACACTAACGCTGGACGAAGCCATGTCCGAACTGGAATCCGCCGAAGATTTTCTGAACTACTTCGGCATCGAATACGAGCCAGCAGTGGTGCATGTGAACCGCCTGCACATCTTGCAGCGTTTCCACAATTACCTCGGCAAAGCCACCCTGCCCGACGTGGAAGATGCGCGGCGTTTGATGTACACCACCCTGCTGCAACAGGCGTATCAGGATTTCGTGAACTCCGACGCGCAGACTGAAAAGGTGTTTAAGGTGTTTCACATGCATGAACCGCAGGTGAAGTTTGTGCCGGTGAGTGCGATTACGGTGAGAAAAGCGGGAACGTAACACCCCCCTCTCCCGCCAGCGGGCGAGGGAATCAAACCCCTTCCCCCATGCAGGGGGAAGGTTGGGATGGGGGTAGAACCTCTAACAAATAGCAACTCTGGAAACAAACCATGCTGCCTAAATACCAATTCGGCGACGAAGTCCGCATCATCCGCAACGTGCGCAACGACGGCACTTATCCCGGCATGCCCACCGGGCAACTGCTGATCCGGCGCGGCTGTACCGGCTTTGTCACCAACGTCGGCACTTTCTTGCAAGACCAGTTGATCTACAGCGTCAACTTTCTGGAGCAGAACAAAATCGTCGGCTTCCGTGAAGAAGAGCTCATCAGCATCAATGAGCCGTGGATACCCAGCAAATTTGAAAGCCGCGAAAAAGTGCGTAGCCGCATCACGCTCACCGTGCGCGGCGAAGTACGCGTCACACCGGGCATGGACGGCGAAATTTTGAAGGTATTGCGCGACGAAAATGGTGGCGTGCAATATCAAGTCATCTTCTACGACCACGTGCTGCAAGTGCCGGAGTCGGCGCTGGAAGCGGTGCATGTTTATGACGACAAGGAGAGCGGCAATGCCACAAGTCATTGAAGCGGAAACAGCCTACCTCGCGCTGAAAGCCGCGCAAAAACTCTACAGCAAAGCCACCGCCGCTTTGCAGCCGGACGAATTCGAGCGCGTGCAAAGTCTGGCGCAGCAACAACAAACTCTCGAAGCGCGCATGCTAACTTCGCCCGAAGCGCGCGATGCCATTGTGCCGCAAGCCACGGTGGATGCGGCGATGCAGGAGATACGCGGACGCTACCCAAGCACAGAAGAATTCATCGAAGACTTGGCACGCAACGGACTGGACGAAACCAGCTACGCCGCCGCGCTGGAACGCGAAATGAAAGTCGAAGCCATCCTCGAAAAAGTCGGCACGCGCGCCGAGCGCGTCAGCGACATGGACGTGGAACTGTATTACCAATACCACCCCGAACAATTCCGCCGTCCCGAGACGCGGTTGGCGCGTCATATCCTCATTACCATCAACGACACCATCGCCGACAACACGCGCACTGCCGCGCACAAACGCAGCAGCGAAATCGCCGCACGCCTGGCAAAAGACCCGCAACGCTTCGAAGAACAAGCCCTAAAACATTCCGAATGCCCCACCGCCCTCGAAGGCGGCAAACTCGGCGACCTGCCGCGCGGCAAACTTTTTCCCGAACTGGATAAAGCGTTATTTGAAATGCAGGCGGGCGAAGTCAGCGGCGTGCTGGAATCGGAATTGGGGTTTCATGTGTTGCGCTGTGATGCGATTACTGAAGCGTCCGTGCTGGACTTCGATCAGGCAAAACCGCATATCCGCAAATTGCTGGAGAAGAAGAGGAAGCGGGCTTGTCAGCAGGAGTGGGTGAAGGGGTTATAGAAAGGCAGTATCGCGTAGATCGCCTATTGACGGGCATCTTCACGATGGTAGGCAAACTGGCTAATGCTGTGGAATTGGGAATTGAGGGCAGCAATTAACCCCCTTGAGACACTCGCGTTTCCTAATAACGGTCGATCAAACGTCTGCGTAACCGGTTGCTTTGGGAGCGCCAGAGGAAAAACAATCCGCGCTGACGCGTTTGCTAGCTCTTTTCATTTAAATCTCGATGAAATGCTTCCACGGTTTCGCGGAATTCCTTTCTCTTGCTCAGAAGGTGACTAAACATTGGCAGGTTGAAGCCAAGAACAGGGGATTGGAGCTGGCCCCTAATTCCACCAGTGAGCCCACTCATCACTCCCTGGCTTCGTTCGCAAGTGTGGATAAATTCTTTACACTCAGCAACGTTTACTTGATTAATGAATTGCTGAATACGATTCGGATCATCAAGATCAATAATGGGTAGGCTTATCCACATTTTTTGGGACACTTCCTTTAAAGCCACGGCAGAGCGTTGTGCTGCATTCAATGCTCCCCAGTTACTTGCCAAGGAATTGTAATTCCTCGAAATAAGCCTATGCACTTCAACGGAGGCTTCTGAAAGAAGATTGCGTGCATCGAGAAACTGTCGTTGTTGAGTATGGTTGTAATCTACTAAAAATTCTGCATCTCTAAGAGATGCGCATTTTTGTATCTTGTTCACTGCCTCCACCAGAGATTTTACATAAAGCTCGGTCATTGTGAGGCTTCTGGATACAGTTGCGAAGAAATTATCCACCTCTCCCGATACCTGCATCATGATCTGGGCACGCATCTGATTGCGCCAATTTATTGTTGCCGTATGAAACGCAATCGCAAAGCCTGCGATGGTTACTCCAGACGTAATTAGAGCGACTTTGTAATCAGGGTTCAGGGTTGATAGCCACTCTATGAGTTCTGTTAGCGAGAGCGGTTCAATTTCAGTAAAGGCTCCTGTATACGAGTAAGCTAACACTGCGAGAAGCAGGGCCCCATAGACTGACTGAAACAGAAAGCGATATATAAACCCAAAAATGAGCAACGCATAAAATGCTTTCACTGAAACTGCAGGCGGCAATGTTTTGAAAAACGAGTACACCACGGTTCTCTTCCTCTGAGCTAACAGTTATAGACGAACCCACAGATCCGCATTAAAAAAATAACAAATCGCGGGGTCGGTTCTAACATTCCAACATTTCCAAGTAAGAAAATTCGAGGGTCAGTTCTAACATTCCAACACTTTCAAACCCAACCCCTTGAAGATGCCCGTCAATAGGCTTTCTACACCATGCTCTGATGCAAAAGCAATACCAAACTCAACACACTACGCAAACACCACCGATACAAAAAACCACGGGGTCGGTTCCAAAAAACCACGGGGTCGGTTCTAACATTCCAACATTTCCAACCCCCACCTCTTGAAGATGCCCGCCTATAGGCGTTCTACAACATGTCGCTAGCGAAAACTTCATCACGCGCGAAGTTGCGTCAACCCAACAAAAAACCCGGCAAGATAACTACTGCACCGCCAAAACTGAAATATGCCCGGCACCGCTGGAATTGGCGCGCGGTCGAATGATGATTTCCACGTCTTGATTGAGCGCGGTCAAAAACTCCATCAGGCGTTCGACAGAGAACTGGTCGAGCCGGTAATTTTTCAGAGCTGAGACTTTGGGTTGCGGGATGGCGAGTAACGCGGCGATTTCGCGCTGTTTAAGTTTGTGGCTATCCAGCAGTTCATTGACGGCCAGCGCCAGGCGCGTTTTGGTTTGGCGTTCGGCGGAATCCGCATAGCCCAAGTCGGCGAAAACGTTGGTGCTACCGTGGGTGATTGTGTTCATGCTGTGATGCTCCTTTCATAATCCGCTTGGGCGCGCTTGAGGCGTTCGGCGATCAGATTTATATCGTCTTGCGGGGTCTTGATGCCTGACTTCGATTTCTTCTGGAAAGCATGCAGGACATACACCACATCCGCAAAGCGCACTGTATAAACCGCGCGGAATGTATCGCCCCGATGATCCTCAACGATTTCGAAAATTCCAGGCCCTTCACCCTTCCATGGCCTGGCCTTTGGGTGCTTGGCACCAAGCTGTGCCAAGCCCAAGGCAAAACCCATTTCGTTCTGCACCTCAGCGGGAAAGGCCATGTAGTCCTTTTTTGACGATGACACCCAATGCAAAGGCTTTTCGCGCGAAAGGCTGGGAGGAATACGAATCATGCGAATTTATACCAAGATAGATATATAGCGTCAAGTGATTGGTTCAGGTTGGGAAATTCGAGAGTCTAGATTCATAGTGAAGCACTTCGTATCTAGACCCCACGAATTCTCGTTTCCCAAAGCCAAACTGCTTGAAGATGCCCGTCAATAGGCGTTCTACACCATACACCAAACGTAAATGCCCGTATTTAGGGCGTTGCGGGACTGGCTGATATAAATATATTTATTCTAGCGATAATTATCAGTTAAAGCTAAAATAATTACACTATGGCAAAGAAAACCTCCCCTTTACTCCCCTCCTCCGCCGAGCTGCTCTACCAGTTCGGTGACCGTTTGCGTCTGGCGCGGTTGCGTAGGCGGTTGACTTCAAAGCAGGTGGCGGAGCGCGCGGGGATGTCGCCGATGACGTTGCGCAGTCTGGAGCGCGGCGGGGATGGGGTGACGATGGGGGCGTATCTGGCGGTGATGCAGGTGTTGGGCATTGAGGGAGATTTGAATCTGCTGGGGCAGGCGGACACGCTGGGGCGCGAGTTGCAAGATGCGCGTATGTCGCCTAAAGCCAAGCCCAGCGCCAAGCTTTACGCGAAGCTGCCACTTCCCGTTGCCGCGCCGCAATTGAACGAGCCAGCGCCAAGTTACGAAGGCTTTACCAGTTCGCAAACGCTGGCCGGTTTGCTAACCCCCGCTCCAACATCTGATGGCTAATTCTTCCGCAGAGATTGCCGTGTATACCGATTGGCACGGCTTGTCCGCGCCGTTGCGGCTGGGGTTTTTGTATGCGCGGCGCGGGGCGGCACGCGAGATTTTCGAGTTCGCTTTCGACAAATCCGCGTTAGCTCATCCCGCCTTGGTCGGCCTGCAACTCGACCCGCGTCTCGGTCTGTTTGACGGGCATCAACATCCCGCGCAGGGCTTTGAAACCTTCGGTGTTTTCTCGGATGCCAGCCCGGATCGTTGGGGGCGTTTGCTAATGCGCCGACGTTTGGAACGCGAACAGCGGGCGGGCTTGGCGGACAAATCGGCGCGTCTGTTCGAGTCCGATTATTTGCTGGGCGTGCATGATTTGTTCCGCGTCGGCGCGTTGCGTTTTCGGCTAAATGACGCGGGTGATTTTCTCGATGACCGGCATGGTGTGGCCGCGCCGCCGTTCGTGCAATTGCGTGAGCTG
>JAGVNQ010000129.1 GCA_020053195.1 Sideroxydans sp. | reverse complement strand
TTCAGGAAATTGCGCCGGCTGATGCTCATGATGGAGTCCTTTCGTCGTGACCTTCATCCAGCTTCACGTTTTTGCCGAGGTTCTGCGCCATTTGTTTGCCCGCGCCGAATGCCGCGCCCGCCACCGCTGCGGTGAGCACTGCCGCGCCGATGGTGATTCCCACGCCTTGCTCTTCGATGATGCGCGGCAAGCCAACTGGTGGCGAAATGGTTTTCAGTACGGCCAGTTCGTGGATAGGTTTGGTGAACGCTACGCCTTTTTCGGTACAGCCGATACACGGGTGACCCGTGCCCACCGGCCAGCTCGCGTTGCCCACATCGCCGAACAAAATCGACGGGCAGTTGGCGTACGTCTCCGGCCCTTTGCAGCCCAGCTTGTACAGGCAGTAACCTTTGCGGTGACCGTCGTCGCCGAACTCCATAGCGAAACGACCCGCATCGAAATGCGCGCGGCGCTCGCAGTTTTCGTGGATGAGGCGCGAGTAAGCGAACTTGGGACGGCCAATATCATCCACATCCGGCAGCTTGCCGAAGGTGAGGAAATGCACCACGGTGGACAGGAAGTTGTAGGGGTTGGGCGGGCAGCCTGGAATGTTGGGGATGACTTTGCCCAGAATTTCTCCGGCGCTGACCGAGCCGGTGGGGTTGGGCGGTGTGGAGGGCATGCCACCCCACGAAGCGCAGCTGCCGATGGCAATCACCGCTGCCGCATCGGCGGCGCATTCTTTCAACATCTCGATTGCGGTTTGTCCGCCGATCTTGCAGTAGATGCCGTTGTCCTTGGTCGGGATCGCGCCTTCCACCACCAGAATATATTTGCCTTTGTTGGCTTTCATCGCAGCACGGCGCGCGGCTTCGGCCTGATGTCCGGCGGCGGCAAACAAGGTTTCGTGATAATCGAGCGAGATCACATCGAGGATCAGTTTTTCCAGCGTCGGATGTTCGGCGCGCAACAGCGATTCGGTGCAGCCGGTACATTCCTGGAAATGCAACCAGATCACTGATGGTCGTTTCTTGGTGGCTACCGCTTTGGCGATTGCCGCCACCGCATCATTGGGCAATCCCATCGTCGCCGCCATCGCCGCGCAAAATTGCATGAAACTGCGGCGGGAAATGCCCAGCCGCTGTTCCAGCGCCACTATGCTTTCATCGTTTTCAATGTTGTTCTCGCTCATAACCTCAGCCCTTTGTTATTGGTTTACGTCCCATGGAATAAGTCACGAAACTTCCGAGTTCGGAAACTCGTGCTAAGCCAGCTATAACAAAATCCATGCCACCGTTTCGATGGTGTGGTTTAACAATAGCTTGAACAAAAAACGCAGTTGGAAATATCGTTTTTCAGGGGACATTGCGATAATCACTTGGAAAGGCAACTGGTAAGCAGCTTTGCAGTGGTAGTGAAGTTTGCAGTTGGGTCGGGATGGCAGTGGATTTTCTCGCAAAAACACAAATTTTGAAGTGGCACTGCCCGGAGAAGCGCATGGATAGGCGTTCTACGTCATACGAATGATGTAGATGCCCTATTGACGGGCGTTTCCGTGAGGTGGTGTTTTATAAAATGGGGCGGATGCGCCCCCAATGTGCGGTTAAGCCAAATTGTCCGTTAGGCCGTCATTCCGGCGCAGGCCGGAATCCAGCGAAAAATAAGACTGCGAAGCAGACAACAACACGGGTTTGTCCCACTTCGTGGGTGATTCTTTTAATCATCTGGATTCCGGCCTGCGCCGGAATGACGGTTTTTTTCTAATGAACTATCCGGGCTAAAACGCCCAACCCAGCGAGAATTCTGTGTAAATGTCATCTGTCGCGGGCAACAAGGTGAAGCCCAGCGCTGTTTTAACCAGAGTGGAGGTGGATTTGGAAACGGCGGCGGAGAGGTTTAACTGGTCGGTGAGCTGGTAATCCACGCCCAGTCGTTTGCTCTGTTGCAACTGATCCAGCACGCTTACGGTTTTGCTGGAAGAAATGTCCAGCGTCAGCGCATCCGTGGCTTGCCAGCTTATCCCAAACAAGTTGGTGTGGTCGGGGAAGCCCAGCAATGTGTAGGCCACGTTCGAGTTGTTGCGCGTGCGTTTGATCAGCAAGTAGGCGATATTTTTCGGGTTTTTGTCATAGGTGTATTCGTCGTGTCCCGCATACAGCGTGAGCGACGGGGTGATGCCTTGGCGCAAGCCCGCACCGATTTTGTCCTGTGCCAGTTCTTTGTTGCCCGTATTGGACGACTGATAGATCGAAGCGGTGTAGCCGATGTCGAAGCGGGTGCGCAACTCGCTCTGCCAAAGTTGGTTCAGCGCGGCGGAGAGTTTGCCTTCGTCGCCGGAGACAGTCACCGTGCCGTCGTCCAGCGCGTTGTGTTTGTAGCCTGCGGTAATCAGTTCTGAAACATCCCAGTCCATTCCCAGCACCGACTGTTTGACATCAGCCGATTGCGCCGCGCCCGATTTGAAAAGATAAAGGTTCAACCGCAACGGCATACCGGGCAGAGCGGCATCCGCGCTTAGTGCGCTGGAAGAATATTCATCCGGCCCCGAGCCGTAAGTGGCCGAGATGTACGCTTCCGCGCCGGCGCGAAACGGCAGGACGAGCAGCAGGGCGGCGAGAACAGCGGATGGCAAGATTGAAGTGAGTTTGTTGGGCATGTTTGTTCCTGTTATTGAGATGCATCCATAAAATCTTATCAGCCACTGATGAACACTGATTAAACACGGATAAACGACAGCTTATTCGTTCTATTAACGAGAGTCCCACTCTTCGTGCGCCCCACAGTTATATCTGTGAAAATCCGTGTTCATCCGTGGCTAATTAAGGCTTTCATGTTCATTTCTGGTTGCGCGGCAAGCGGCGATTTTCCAGGCGTTGTGCGGCTTTTTCGCGGCGGTTTTGCACATCGGCTTTGTGTTCCTTCGCCCTGTCCGCCAGCCGCTGTTTCACCGCTTGCCCCAACTCATGTTTGCGTTGCTGTATGCGCTGTTCCAGCTTGAGCGTGCGCTGCATAAAGTCCGGTCGGCGCGCCAGCAAAATCGGCGCATGTTCATGCGCGGCGAAACCGTGTTCGCCCGCTTTGACTTCCATATTTCCTCGTGTCGTTTGCACGACGGTCGCGCCTTCATACACCGTGTCATAAGTGCCCGGCTGATTGTCGCCGGAGGCCGTTTCCAGCACCGTGGTTTCGTGGTCGGTTCCGCGCACGCCGATGGTCGCGGAGGCGGTTTGCAAACGGTAGGCAGCGGGTTTGCGTTTGGCGATCCAGCCGGTGATGGAACGCAGCGCGCCTTTGAGTAAGGACAGAGCCATTTCATCCGAATCTTCGCCCTTCGCCTGATAACGCTCGACGCGCATGTCGCTGTTGGGGCGCAGCGCGATCAGGCCGTTGTCAGCGGTGACAATATGCACCTCGCCGTCCGCGCCGGTGGTGATGCGTTGGCCGACATAAATTTTATCGTGATCGCTGATGGGCGCGCTGCCGCTGTCGCCGCTGACCGTCACTGCGCCGCTCACCGAATCCACCGTACCGAACAACTCGGCGGCGAAGGTGGCGTGCGACAGCAGCAGTGCCAAAACAAATGCGCCAAAAAATTTCATGTTGTCTCCCATCACTTAAGCCAATTTATCCATCAGGCCGTCATTCCGGCGCAGGCCGGAATCCAGCGGGTTTAATAAAATGCTTTTATGTCAGTGCGTTGCACTGTCTGTTTTACTAACTGGATTCCGGCCTGCGCCGGAATGACGATT
>JAGVNQ010000266.1 GCA_020053195.1 Sideroxydans sp. | reverse complement strand
GGATGGCGTTTTCCAGCACCGTGAGGCCGAGCGCCACTGCGGCCATGCGGGCGATGTGGTGGTCTGTCGGGGTGGTGTTTAACAGGATTGAGGTTTGAGGATTGGGGATTAAAACCCCAACCCCTCCCGGCCTCCCCTTGTCAGGGGAGGAGCGGCTCGGCTCTCCCCCTGACAAGGGGGAGTTGGAGGGGGTTGGGTTTTGCTCAATCCTCAATCCTCGCTCCTCAATCCTAGTAGTTAAGGCTGTCATATTTCTTCGCCCCGCCGCTCAGTTCCACGCTCACTTCATTCGGCAAACAAATCGCAATTTCGCCCGCCTGTTGCAGCCAGCCTTGGCGCACGCAATATTGGCGGGGGCTGGGATCGGAGGTGATGCGCGCTTTGTGTTTTTCTATGGTGATAATGCTGGTGCCCAGCGGGCCGGGGACTTCGATTTGCTGGTCGTGCGACAGCGGTACTTCCTTAAAAATTTTGCCGCCGCTGCGGATGATGGCGGTGTCGGCCACGCCGCCGGACCAGACGCTCGCCGCTATCCACAACGTGGCTAACACGCCCGCCAGCAGCGTGAGGAAATCTCCGGGTTTGAGGTTAAGAAGTTCAGACACGAAGCAAGGGCGAAACGGTTCAGCCCGCGAGCTCGCGGTGGCGCACCAGCACTTGCTGCATGGGGGCGAAATGGCGCGCGAGCTGTTCGACCAGATAAACCGAACGGTGCTGGCCGCCGGTGCAGCCGATGGCCACCGTCAGGTAGATGCGGTTGTCCGAGATATATCCGGGCAGCCAGTCTTCCACGAAGGTGCGGATGTCGGACAACATCTTGCGTGTCGAAAGCGACTGTTCCAGAAAGGCGACCACGTCCGGGTCGCGCCCGGTGAGCGCGCGCAACTGCGGGTCGTAATACGGGTTGGGCAGACAGCGCACATCGAACACCAGATCGGCATCCAGCGGAATGCCGTTTTTGAAGCCGAACGACTGGAACAGCAGGGTCAGTCTGGCGCGATCCAGTTTGATGAATTGTTTGACCCAGGCGCGCAAGGCGTTGGCGTTGAGGTCGCTGGTGTCGATACGGTGGCCGATCTCGCTGATGCCTTGTAACAGTTCGCGCTCACGGGTCACACATTCGGGCAGCGTGAGTACGCCGTCGTTGAGTGGGTGCATGCGGCGCGTTTCGGAAAAACGTTTCACCAGCGTATCGGTTTTTGCATCCAGAAACAGCAGATGCACATCCAGCCCCTGGCGTTTCAGATCCTCGATATTTTGCGGCAGTTGCGGCAGGCTTTTGGGGCTGCGCACATCGACGCTGACCGCGATGCGTTTTTGCCCGGATTGCCACAGCGTGTCGATCAGCGCGGTGAGCAATTCGGCGGGCAGGTTATCAACGCAGAAAAAACCGGCATCTTCCAACGTCTTGAGCGCCACGCTTTTGCCGGAGCCGGACAAGCCGCTGATGAGGAACAGTTGCATGCGCTCAGTCTCCGGTGAGGTACTGCTCTTGGCGCGAGATAAATTCCTGCATGGTGTCTATGCCGCGCTGCTGCAACACGAAGTTGCGCGCGGCGGCTTCCACCAGCACGGCCAAGTTGCGACCGGCCATCACCGGAATTTCCACTTTGCTGATTTTGACCCCGAGAATTTCTTCGAAGCCGGAGGCGGGCAGGCGCTCCAGTTTGGACAGATCGTCGTGCGGCGGGCGGTACAAGTGGACGATCAGCTTCAGACTTTTTTTGCGGCGCACGGCGGTTTCGCCGAACATGGTGCGGATATTCAACATGCCCAGACCGCGCACTTCGAGGAAATCTCGCAGCAAATCGGGGCAGCGCCCTTCCAGCGTTTCCGGCGAGATGCGGTAGATTTCAGTAACATCGTCCGCCACCAGCCCGCTGCCGCGCGTGATGAGCTCCAGCGCCAGCTCGCTTTTGCCGACCCCGCTGTCGCCGGTAATCATCACGCCCACGCCCAGCGCGTCGAGAAACACGCCGTGGCGCGTGGTGGCATCGGCCAGCCCCTTGACGATGTAGTGGCGGATCATCCACATCAACTGCACGCTTTGCAGCGGCGAATGGAACAGCGGGGTATGCGTGCGGTTGGCAAAATCAAGCAACCCGCGCGGAATTTCGGTATTGCCCGCCACGATCAGGCACAGCGGATTGCCTTTTTCGAGCTGGCTCAGCGCGGCGGACAGATCGGCGGGAGAAAGCGAATGCAGGTAATCCAGTTCCACATCGCTCAACACCTGTACCCAGTTCGGGTGGATCAGGTTCATGTGGCCAATCCAGCCACGGTTGGAAGCGTTGACTGTCTCGCTCTCCAGCACCCGATCCACGCCTTCCGCCCCGCCCACCCAAGTCAGGCTAAGACGCTCCTGCTTGTCGGCGAACAGTTGGCGGATGTTGACCTGGCTCATTTTGAAAAACCTTTATTAGCCACGGATGAACACGGATGAAACACGGATTAACACCGGTTTCATCCGTGTTTCATCCGTGTGTATCCGTGGCTGAAGTGAGTTTTTTATGCCCATAACTCAAGTCGTTTTCCAGTTCACAAACAACTGATGGATCGCCACCGGATCATTGGCGGCTTGCAATTGTTCGCGGAACGATTGGTCGCTGAACATCTGCGCCAGTTCGCCCAACAACTGCAAATGCATGTCGGTGGCGCGCTCGGGCACCAGCAATACAAAAATGAAATTCACCGGCAGACCGTCCGGTGCATCGAAGGGAATCGGGTTTTGCATTTTGACGAAAGCGGCAGCCGCATCGCGCAACCCTTTCACGCGACCGTGCGGAATCGCCACGCCCTGACCCAAGCCGGTGGAGCCGAGCTTTTCGCGCGCGAACAGACTGTCGAACACCTGGCTGCGCGCGATGTTCAGCGTGTTTTCAAACAATAGCCCGACACGCTCAAATACGCGTTTCTTGCTGGCGGACTCGCTGTCCAGCAGCACATTTTCCGGTGTCAAAATTTTACTGATTAGACTCATGGATACCTCTAAAAATCCAGATTTCATCCCAACTGCTGCGTTGCGAGAAAAATTTCTTGCTTACATATTACCTATATGTGGCGCTGCGAAATTTTTTCGCGCCTTGCATTTGGGCGAACTCTGAATTTTTAGAGGTATCCATATGCAATTTCACCAACCCAAAAAAAACGGGGCAACCACTGCTGGCTGCCCCGTATTGCTTCATTCTACCGCGACTGGTTTGCCGGTTTCGTCATGGCGACGCGCAGTATGTTTTTCCTTGTGCTTCAGCACCTGGCGATCCAGCGAATCGATCAGTGCGTCGATGGCGACGTACAGGTTGCTGTCTTCGGTTT
Source organism: Sideroxydans sp. (assembly GCA_020053195.1). Classification (GTDB taxonomy): domain Bacteria; phylum Pseudomonadota; class Gammaproteobacteria; order Burkholderiales; family Gallionellaceae; genus Sideroxyarcus. Next base: position 3,649 of record JAGVNQ010000266.1, on the reverse strand, counting down.
CGGCAAAAATGTTTTTGCCGGAAACGTGCACGGTGGCTTCGGCCTTTTGCACCAGCTTATCGACCGACAGGATTACGTTGATGTCGATCACGTTGTCGAAATGGCGTTTGACCTTGTCCAGCTTGCTGAGTACATGTTCGCGGATGGCCGGGGTGATTTCGAGGTGACGTCCTGTGAGGTTGAGGTTCATGGCCTGCTCCTTTGGTTAGAGTGATTTACGAAGATTTACCGGAAGGATGTTCATTCCCTCGCGGTATTTTGCCACGGTACGGCGGGCGACCAAAATGCCCTGCTGTGCCAGGATTTCTGACATGCGACTGTCGGTGAGCGGACGCTTGGCATCCTCTTCGCTGACCAGTTGCTTGATAAGTGCGCGGATGGCGGTGGAAGAACACGCGCCGCCCGCTTCGGTAGCCAGACCGCTGCCAAAGAAATATTTGAATTCGTAGATGCCGCGCGGGGTGAGCATGAACTTCTGCGTGGTCACGCGCGAGATGGTGGACTCGTGCAATTCGAGCTGCTCGGCGATCTCGCGCAGCACCAGCGGGCGCATGGCGATGTCGCCGTGTTCAAAGAACTGGCGCTGTCTTTCGACGATGGCCTGCGACACGCGCAAGATAGTTTCGAAACGCTGTTGCAGATTCTTGATGAACCAGCGCGCCTCCTGCAATTGCCCGGCCATTTCCTGCTGGCTGGATTCGCCGCGCCGTTGCAGGATATTGGCGTACATCTGATTGATGCGCAGACGCGGCATCGCCTCCGGGTTCAAGCGTGCGCGCCAAGTGCCGTTGAGGCGCTCCACCAATACATCCGGCACCACATAGTCGGCGGCTTTATGCTCGAACGCCGCGCCGGGTTTGGGTTGCAGATGCACGATCAAATCCTGCGCGCAACGCAGCGCGTCGTCGTCGCAGCGCAAGGTTTTCTTCAGCTTGTTGAAATCGCGCGCGGCAAGCAGATCCAGATGTTGTCCGACCAGCGCCAGCGCCAGATCGCGTCCCGGCACATCCTCCGGCGTGGCGCGCAGTTGCAGCGCCAGACATTCGCTCAGATTGCGTGCGCCTATGCCGGGTGCGTCCAGATATTGCAACTGCACCAGCGCCGTTTCCAGATCGTCCAGCGTGATGTCCAGTTCCTGCGGCAGCAGTTCAACTATTTCCTCCAGCGGCTGCGACAGATAGCCGTTGTCGTCCAGCGCGTCGATCAGCAGCGCGATGATTTTCTTGTCGCGCCCATCCATCAGACTCATGTTCAATTGCCACAGCAAGTGATCGCGCATGCTGGGTTTGTCGGCGGCCACTTCGGCGTAACCGTCGTCTTCGTCGTCCGGGCTGGAAGAAGATGAGGATGAAGAAAACGACGGCTCCTGCCAGTCGCTGTCGCTGCTGCGCGGCTCGGCTTCTTTTTCGGGCGTGTCGCTGCCGTTGCTAGTGCTGGCGGGAGCGGGCGTGTCGCTGCTGCTGTTGCCGCTGTAGGTTTGGTTGGTGCTGTCGTCCTCGCGTTCGAGGAACGGGTTCTCGTCCAGCAGGCGCGATGTTTCCTGATTGATTTCCAGCGTCGAAAGTTGCAGCAGCTTAATAGCTTGCTGCAACTGCGGCGTTAGCATCAGATGTTGGGATTGCCTGAGTTGGAGAGTGTGTTTCATTTACGGATATTTGGTGTTGTGGCGGCGCTGCTTATAGTTTGAAGTGCTCGCCCAGATACACCTTCCTCACGCCCTCATTATAGATGATTTCGTCGGGCTTGCCCTCGGCCATTACCGAACCGGCGTTGATGATGTAAGCGCGGTCGCAAATGCCCAGCGTTTCGCGCACGTTGTGGTCGGTAATCAGCACGCCGATGCCGCGCTCTTTGAGGAAATGGATGATGCGCTGAATGTCCAGCACGGCGATAGGGTCAACCCCGGCGAACGGTTCGTCGAGCAGAATGAAGCGCGGATCGGAAGCCAGCGCGCGCGCGATTTCCACTCGCCGCCGCTCGCCGCCGGACAGGCTGATCGCCGGATTGTTGCGGATGTGGGTGATGTGCAAATCGGTCAACAACGCTTCCAGTTTGTCGCACTGTTCTTCTTCCGAATAACCGTGCAATTCCAGCACCGCCAGAATGTTCTGCGTTACCGTCAGACGGCGAAAGATGGATGCTTCCTGCGGCAGATAAGCCAGACCTAGCCGCGCGCGGCGGTGGATGGGCAAATGCGTGACGTTTATATCGTCGATCAGAATCTCGCCGCCATCGGTGGCGACCAGCCCGACGATCATATAGAAACTGGTGGTTTTGCCCGCGCCGTTGGGGCCGAGCAAACCGACCACTTCTCCGCTTTTGACGGACAGCGACACATCGTGCACCACGGTGCGCGAGCCATAACGTTTATTCAGCGAGACGGTGCGTAGTTCACTCATGTTGGGGCGCGTCTTTTTCGGAAGGGGTCAACGTGGGGCTGGGCTGGATGCTCAGCGTTTCCTGCTTGGCTGGAGTTTTGTCCGCAGGTTTGCTGTTGCGGGGCTGGATCACCGCGCGCACGCGGCGGTCGGCAGCCGTGCCAGTGCCGGGGGCGGCGGCACTGCCGCGCACCTCGAACACCTCGGTCTTGGTGCTGTAGCTGATATGCGTGCCCGTCACTTCGTCCTGTCCGCGCTTGACGCGCGCTTGCCCGAAAAAATCCACCGATTCGGCGCGCGTGTCGTATTCGATGCGCTCGCCGTAACCTTCCGCGTATTCGTTCGAGCCTTCGTAGCGTTGCCAGAATTTGGCGGGCGTGCCGGTGGCGATCAGATGTTGGAAGCCCTGGGCATCTTCGGCAACTTCGATTTTCTCGGCCTGGATCAGCAGCGTGCCCTGAGTGAGCCGCACCTGTCCTTCAAAGCTGCTGCGCTGCTTGGCATCGTCCACCACCACGCGATCCGCTTCCAGATGCATGGGCTTATTGCGGTCGGCGCGTTCGGCCAACGCGTGGTGGGCGCTGGCCGGCAGCAGCAGGCACAGCAGACAGAATTTAATGGCGAGTCGGTTCATGGATGGCTTTAACTTGCGACAGTAATTTGACGGTGCGTGCCTGATTATCCAGCTCCATGCCCACCGCGCTGATGGAATTTTTTCCGCTGAGCATCATCACCGGGTGGTCGGTTTCCGCGTAATCGTTCTCGGGAATCACGTGCAGATAATCGGTCTGAAAACGTTGTTCGCCGGAAAGGCCGCCGCGCTGGCGCACCACCTGCACCTCGTCGTAAAGCTGCAAGTCGGTGTTGTGGCTTTGGATCAGGCCGCTTTTGGCCGAGGTGTGGCTGGGCGGCCGGTCGGAAAAATAGCTGGTCAGTATCGGCATCTGCAAATGCGTGGTTTCATCGTCCGGGTAGTGCCACATTTTTTCGGCGGAAAGTTTGAAGCGCGGCAGCCCTTGCTCGCTCAGCGTGGTGGAAGACAGATTCTCGACCACAAAATCGACATCGTGCCGCTGCACGCGTTCCACCGATTCCACGGGAACCACCTGCAAGCTCAGCCAATAGCTGGCCAGCAGCAGCAACAGCACCGGCAGCAACGGCAACCAGCCGCGCAATTTCGCGCTGAAGTGGCGGTTATCCATTATTCGAGATAAGGGGCGAGCTGGGCGGGCAGCGTGCCTTGCGCCGCCATGATGAGTTCGCACACCTCG
>JAGVNQ010000131.1 GCA_020053195.1 Sideroxydans sp. | reverse complement strand
TTATACACGGAGGCGAAACGGATGTAGGCCACCTTGTCCAGCTTGAGCAGCTCCTTCATCACCAACTCGCCGATCTGGCGCGAGCCGATTTCGCGTTCGCCGAATGAAAATACTTTTTGCGTGACGTGGTCGATGGCTGCATCCACCAGCTCGGTGGAAACCGGGCGCTTGTGCAGCGCGCGGGAAAAACTGGTGCGCAACTTTTCTTCGTCGAACTCGCTGCGCATACCATTCTGCTTGACCACCTGCGGCATGCGCATCTCTACCGTTTCGTAAGTGGTGAAACGTTTTTCGCACGACAAACAACGCCGCCTGCGGCGCACGCTATCGCCCTCCTCGCTTTCGCGGGTATCGACGACTTGGGTGTCGGGGTGTTTACAAAAGGGGCATTTCATAAAGGCAGTTGGTAGTCGGCAGTCGCTAGTCGCTAGTCGTTAGTTGGTTTTTGCCGCGAGCGGCGGTTTTAACTAACGACTAACGTCTATCAACTAGCGACTAAGCTCCATACACCGGAAACTTCGCCGTCAGCTTTTTCACTTCGCCGACCACGCGCGCAGTCACCGCTTCATCGTTGGGCGCATCCAGCACGTCTGCGATGAGGTTGGCCAATAGCTCGGCTTCCAGTTCCTTAAAGCCGCGCGTGGTCATGGCGGGAGAGCCGACGCGGATGCCGCTGGTGACGAAGGGTTTTTGCGGATCATTCGGAATCGCGTTTTTGTTGACGGTGATGTGCGCGCGCCCGAGTGCGGCTTCGGCATCTTTGCCGGTGAGATTCTTGGCTTGCAGATCAACGAGGAACACGTGGCTGTCGGTGCGGCCGGAGACGATGCGCACGCCGCGCTCGGTCAACACTTTCGCCATCACGCGCGCGTTGTCGATGACTTGTTTTTGATATTCCTTGAACTCCTTACTTCCCGCTTCCTTAAACGCCACGGCCTTGGCCGCGATCACGTGCATCAACGGGCCGCCTTGCAGCGCGGGGAAGATGGCGGAATTCAGCGCCTTTTCATGTTCGGCTTTTGCCAAGATCAAACCGCCGCGCGGGCCGCGCAAGGTTTTGTGCGTGGTGGTGGTGACGAAGTCGGCGATGCCGACCGGGCTGGGGTAATAACCCGCCGCGACCAGACCGGCGTAGTGCGCCATATCAACAAACAGATAAGCGCCTACGCTGTCGGCAATCGCGCGGAAACGTTTCCAGTCGATCACCAGCGAATACGCGGACGCACCGGCCACAATCATCTTCGGCTTGTGCTGGGTCGCCAGTGCTTGCACTTGGTCGTAGTCGATTTCTTCTTTGTCGTTCAGTCCATACTGGATAGCGTTATACAACTTGCCGCTGATGTTCACCGATGCGCCGTGGGTCAAGTGGCCGCCGTGCGCCAAGCTCATGCCCAGAATGGTGTCGCCCGGTTTCAGCACCGACACATACACCGCCTGATTGGCCTGCGAACCGGAGTGCGGTTGCACGTTGGCGTATTCCGCGCCGAACAAGGCTTTGGCGCGATCTATCGCCAACTGCTCCGCCACATCCACATACTCGCAACCGCCGTAATAACGCTTGCCCGGATAGCCTTCCGCATATTTGTTGGTGAGCTGACTGCCCTGCGCTTCCATCACCGCCGGGCTGGTGTAATTCTCCGAAGCGATCAGCTCGATGTGATCTTCCTGACGGCGGGTTTCATTCTGGATAGCGCTCCAGAGTTCGGGATCGGTGACAGCGATAGTGTTTTTTCTGGAGAACATGACAGCCTTTCAAAATAAATGCGAAAACGGAAAGGCGCGCATTTTATCACGGAGGGGCGGCGAAATTGGTTGGGCGTTCGGGGTTGGATTATCGCCCCCTATACTGAGCGCCCTCTTGATAGAATTGTTGCCCCCTCTTTGAAAGAAGTGCGATGCCAACCATTTCAATGTTCTACGGAATCCTGATTCGGATGTTTTTCAATGACATTGAACGCCATCACCTTCCGCACATTCATGCAGAATACCAAGGGCGGGTTGGAACCTACAGCATTCCTGATGGAACGCTGCTTGCTGGCGAACTGCCTGCCAACAAACACAAACTGGTTGTCGCATGGATCGAAATTCACAAGGACGACTTGCTTGCCGATTGGGAACTTGCGGTAAATGGTAAAAAACCGTTTTCGATAAAGGGACTGGATCAATGAGAATTGCAGAACTTACCCCACACGCAGACTGGACATTTCAAGTCGTCGCCAACGATGGCCGCGTCGGCCAGTTTGACGTTCGCCCCTATCTCAAATATGAAGCGTTCGAGGAATTAAAGGACATCGGCGAATTCATGAAAATCAAAAACGGCGAGTACTTCGTCGAGTGGGAATGCGGCGCGGATTTATCGGCGGATACGATTGAGGCGAAGATGTTACCGATGTAGATTTTGCGTAGTTACTACGCATCACGATTTCCGTTGATTATTTCTTGAAGATAGGCAACTTCCGCTGGAGAGATTTCACCGTCCGCGCCAGCCATCATGATGGCAAATTCAAGCAGTAGTTGCTTTAATGTTTCCGCATGGTCGGTTCCATTATCCTGATCATGGATTTCCAGCAAATAAACAGCTCCGAACTTATGCCGTCCCCTGCTGTGAATATCAACCCATTCATCGTCGCTTTTTCCGTTCAATGAACCAAGCCAGGATTCAGGAGATATAGATTGCATCTCGGGAAATAGCTTGCTCAGTGCAGCGATTATTTTGGCCTCATCAATACTAACGACCTCGTCAGTACCACACATTGAAAAACCAATATTTTGAAATGCGCCAGACAAAATTGTGAGCGCATCACCGTGTTGTTCTTTGGCAATATGCAGCAAAGGATTCATCAGGCTTTCGCGCTTCATATTGAACTTTTCAATATATTTATCGAGTTCCATGTGCCCTACTTCTTCATCTGATGAAATACGCCAACCTTCAAAGATCGGTTCAGGTTCGCAACACCCGCACCAACGGCGCAACCCCATTCTGCGTCGCCACCTTCCCCAACGCCTTGTCGAATGTGGCAAAGGCATCGTCTCCGGCGCTCAGCGCGAGGTGCAGCGCGTCGCCGAAATCCATGCCTGCTTCGTACCAATTCACCGCATAGCAAACTGCTTCGAACGATTTCGGTTTGAAGTTGGGTAGCCCCAGCAACACACGCAAAGCCTGGATCACTTCGGCGCGGGTGCAGTCGTAGGATTCCAGCACCCACACCAGTTCGAGCAGCACAGTGGGCGGCGCGGTGTATTCGTCGGGGCGCGCCAGCAAGTCGCGGGCTTGCTTGAACTGGGCGGGATCGTCGTTCAGCAGGAAGCGCGCAAGAATGTTGGTGTCGAGTGAAATCATGAGCGGGTGGCGGTGTCGCGCGCCTTTAATGTTTTGCTGATGCTGGCGCGGGTTTTGGCTTCGCTCGTGGCTTTCTGTCCGTGCTTTGCCAGCATGCCTGCGGCATCGGCGATGGTGGTGCGCGGAAACATTGGCAACGGGGTCAGGCGAATTTCATCGCCCACGAAGGAAACAGAAAATTTGGTGCCGACTGCCAGATGGTGGGCTTTGCGGATTTCCTTGGGGATGACGAGTTGCCCCTTGGTCGAGAGAGTGATGGTTTCCACGGCGATCTCCTGCGTTGGTAAGGTGAGGCATCTTACCTGATGGCTTGCGGGGTGTCATGGTTGCCCACGAACCCGAAACCACAAAACACAACACACCCGAGAAGCAATGAATACGCCATTCTCCATGCGTCACTCATTGTAGATCGCCTATTGACGGG
>JAGVNQ010000094.1 GCA_020053195.1 Sideroxydans sp. | reverse complement strand
AGAAACGAAGACCAAAAAAATTGCCGTTGTTAACCGTGCCGCGCCAAGTCGCGCGTGACCTCATTCTTGCTCGGAGATCGCTTATCCGAGTGCCATGAGGGACAGACCACGGTTTTCAGTAGCACTCATAGCAACTTTCCCTGTCTCGCATCCACCCAAAAAAGGGGGCAGATTTATTTCCACCCATTCCCCCTCCCGCCGATAAAAACAATTGGGCTCCGTCCCAATTTCATTCGTCCCAATTTCATTCCGTCCCAATTTCATTCATTTAATTTCGCTTTGCGGACGGTGCGGAGGTTGACGATGTTGTTCATTAGTTTTCTTTAATTTGAGCAAATTGGTTTTGGGGCATCTCTAATTATTCGTCACACTGGCGAAGGCCAGTGTCCAGTAAAAATATTGATGCAGTGCACCTCACTGACATTACAGCATTTTTAGATAAATCCGCTGGATTCCGGCCTTCGCCGGAATGACGGAATTGGATATTTTGAGATGCCCTTAACGCTGCCACAGCGTTTCAGCTTGCCCCGCCGCACGATTCAACACGCGGCACAGCACGAACAGCAAATCTGACAGTCTGTTGAGATATTTCAGCCCCTCTTGCGGGGCTGTTTCGTTTTGCATCAGATGAAAATAATCGCGCTCGGCGCGCCGCGCCACGCTACGCGCCACATGGCATAACGCAGCTGCGCGCGTGCCTCCGGGCAGAATGAATTCCTTGAGCGGGGGCAGGGCGGCGTTGTGATGGGCAATGACGGCATCGAGGCGCGCCAGTTTTTCTGCGGCGAACGGTGCGCCGGGTACAGCGAGTGCGCCACCCAGATCGAACAGATCATGCTGCACGCGCAACAACTCAGCGTGAAAATTTTCCGGCAGCGTCTCGGTGAGCAATAGGCCGAGCTGGCTATTCAGTTCATCCACGCTGCCGATGACGGCGATGCGCGCGCAGTCCTTGGCGACGCGCGTGCCGTCCGCCAATCCTGTGGTGCCGTCGTCGCCGGTGCGTGTGGTAATTTTGCTCAGTCGCATATAGCCACCTCTAAAAATCCAAATTTCGTCGCAATACTGCGTTACTCACAAAAAATTTCTCCTTACATATTTCATATATGCCGCGTCGCAATTTGTTGCTCGCGCCTTGTCTTGCTTAGAACTTTGAATTTTTAGAGGCGGCCATCATTGCTTCTCCAGACAAGCCAGATAAACCGCCGCATCCGGCACGGTTTTGTTGCGCTGCGCCTGCCAGATCATTTCGCCCAGACAATCCATGATCGCGTGTTGCGCTTCGTGTTCCGATTCATATTTTTGCGTGAGCCGCGCGAACTGTTCGCGTATGCCTTGCGGCTGGCCGATGGAGATTTGTTCTTCGATGGTCAGGTGCATCATCAGGTGCAGGAAAGGGTTGAGCACATTGCCGTCCGCCGCGTAATCCTTGTCCCGGTTGCGCTCCGGGTCGTTGAATATCTCGTGGTATTCGGGATGTTTGTTGATGAGTTGCGCGGTGAGGTCTTCCAGCGGTGTGAGTAATTCCTTCGCGCAGCGTTTGCGCCAGGATTCAAACAGGAAAAGTCTTGCTTCGTCGCGGGAGGGATTGAACATTTTGCGCACCGGTAAAGAGCGGGGGATTGTGCTTGCAACCGCCTGCTCCGTCAACGCGAACGCAGCAGAGCGTTGCGGCCTGCCTGCGGGCCCGCTCCAAGCAAAAACCCCCACTGTTAAAATTCCTGCTCAAGGATAATTGCGGTAACATGTTTTCCTGCAAAAACGGCAGCAGACCGACATGCAGAGCATTACCGCCGGAAAACAATAATGCGTGTTGTTAAGCACCACCAGAGGAGGAGCGCCATGCAACCATCGAGCAGCCAAGTATTGAATCAAGTCCTGTGCGTTTTTCTGGGTTTTGTCTGGGCGGGTGCGGTTGGTGCCCAGTCCACCGAAGAAGAAAATCTGGCGCTGGTTTACGGCGACCAATTTACCACCACTCTAGCCACTGGCAGCCGCCAGTCCGTCTCTAAAGCCCCCGCCGCCGCCACCGTCATCACTGCCCAGGATATTCAGGCCATGGGCGCTACCGATCTCGATCAGGTGATGGAAAGCGTGCCCGGCGTACATGTGTCGATGCAGCATGTCGCGATGAACCCGGTTTACAGTTTTCGGGGCATTTACACCAAAGAAAATCCGCAAGTGCTGATGCTGGTCAACGGCCTGCCGATCACCAATGTTTTCGTGGGCGACCGGGGGCAGCTTTGGGGCGGTTTCCCGCTGGAAAACGTGGAGCGCATCGAGGTCATACGCGGGCCGGGCTCGGCGCTGTACGGTGCGGATGCCTTCTCCGGAGTCATCAATATCATCACCAAAACATCGGCAAACATGCAGGGAGTTGAAGCCGGTTTGCGCAAAGGCAGCTTTAATGCGACCGATGCGTGGGTGCAATACGGCGGAGCGGTGGGAGAACTGGACAGCGCGTTCTACTTCCGCGCGGGGAATAGCGACGGGTCGCAAGCTAATCTGGCGCAAGACGCGGCGGGCCAATCCGGCGCGCTCAGCACAAGTCGCAAAGCGATTGATGCGCGCGTCGATTTGTCCAAAGCGGCGTGGCGCTTGCGCGCGGGTTACCAGCAGCGCGAACTGGGCGCGGGCGCGGGATTGGCTGGCGCGCTGGATGCTAAATCGCGCGGACTCGCGAACAAATTGAATATGGACTTGAGCTACGAACAGCCCGAATTCGCGCCGAATTGGGAAATGTCCGGGGTGCTTGGTTTTTACAACATCAAGGAACACGGCGAACCGTTTTACACGCTTTTTCCCGCAGGCACTCCCGGCTTCCCCGATGGCATGATTGGCAATCCGGGGCATGCCGAACAACACACGCACGCCAGCATGTCCGCTTTTTATACCGGCTTCGACAAACACCGGGTACGCCTCGGCACAGGATTTCAGGTAGATGATTTGTACTCGACCTCCGAGCAAAAAAATTACGATGCCAATTTTGCCCCCAACGGCACACCGCCGGTGCTGGTGGACGCGAGCGGAAACGCGGCGCTGATTTATCTGATGCCGCACAAGCGCAACGTGGTTTATGCCTACGCTCAGGACGAATGGGGAATCGCCAACGACTGGGCGCTGACCGCCGGGGTGCGGCACGACCGCTATTCCGACTTCGGCAGCACCACCAATCCGCGTCTGGCGCTGGTGTGGGATGCGGCCTACAACGTGGTGGTCAAGGCTATGCATGGCACGGCATTTCGCGCCCCCGCCTTTACCGAAATGCACAATATCAACAACCCGGTGGGGATAGGCAACCCCAACATCAAACCGGAAATCATCACCACGGACGAACTGGCGTTTTCATGGCAACAGTCCGCCAAATTTCGCAGTAACCTGAATTTGTTCCATTACCGCATCCGCAACATCATCATTCCCGTTGCCGCTGTGTATCAAAATACGGGCGACCAGACCGGACGCGGACTGGAACTGGAGGGGATTTATGATGCGACCGCAACCCTGCGCTTGAGCGGCAATTATTCCTTGCAACATTCCGTGGATGTCGCCAGCGGCAAGGATGCGGGCATGGCTCCGCGCAGACACCTGTATGCGCGCAGCGATTGGCGCTTCGCGCCGCAATGGCAATTCGGCACCACGCTCAACTACGTGGCAGACCGCATGCGCGAGCCGAACGACACCCGTGCCAAGATTCCCGATTACACCACCGTGGATATGATTTTGCGGTGCGAAAACTTTATCGAGGGATGGGATGTCCGCGCTGTGCTGAGCAACGTGTTTGACCGCAACGCGCTGGAACCGTCTTTCTTGTCAACCACCTCCCCCTTAACCGGTCAGCCCATTGCAGACCTGCCGCTGCCCGGACGCGCTTTGTACGTTCAGGTGCAGTATTGGCTTTGAGCGAAAAACTGGATTTTTAAACAGTCATATCGTGAAGAAGCGCATGGATAGGGCATCTACGTGATGTAGGTGACGTAGATACCCTATCCATGCGCTTCTTCACGATGTATGGTTAAAAAAATTGCCAAGAATGCGGGATTGCGTAGGGTGCGTTTACGCACCGGAATAATTGGTGCGCAGGCGCACCCTACAATTGTGGTGAAGGCCCCGCCTCTTGCAACCCGATCAATCTTCCGCCGTTTTCCAGCGTCGCTTGGCAACTCCCTCATAGCGGATATGGGCGCAGGTCAGCGGAAACAAACTCCCTTCCTCTTTTTGTTGCGCCTCGATATAGCAGGGCGGCATGCCCGCGAGGAAAGCGGGAAACGAGAATAGGTAGTATTCCTGCGGCGACAGCCCAAAATCTGCCGCCAGTGCGGCAGCCAGGCCGCCGCAGTTCATGCTTTGCCGCCAACGCCCTGCGCTCAATATTTCCTCGATTGAAAATGCGAGCCGGACATAGTCGCCGTCGGCCAAGCCGAGGCTGCGCGCTAACGCCATGATCGGTTTGATGCGTTCGTCTGCGGCGGCGATGGGGCGACCATATCCGGCGATGCTGCGTTTTTGCTTGAGTTCACTTGCCACAATCTCGGTCAGATTGCCGCCGTCCTCCACCTGCTTTTTCGCGCGGATGAAAAATTCGATAGCGCGAATATCGATGCCGCGCCCGTAGATGGTCGCTTCGGAAATTGCCAGCGCGGCGGCAATGCCCAGGTTGCCGGTGCTGCGCGCCGTCCCGGCCAGCGCCGCCACGCGGTTGTTCCAGATGCGCGCATCGGGATAACTGGTGTACGTCCAAAGAGCCTGCATCATGCGCAATTGCGCGGCCGAAAAACGCCTGCCGGTGATGCCGAAAACAAACAGCTCAACCCATTCCATGTCCTTCAGCTCGGCATGCAAATCGTGCCCCCGGAATACCGCCCGGCTGCCGACAAAGCACGCGCCCATCTGCGTCTTCAAACATCCCACGTGTTCCAGCAATGTCAGCGGCTTCATGCTTGCTCCCGTGCGTTGTCGTGTTGCAGTTCAATAGCAAAGAACGGAAATTTTTTATGCCCGAGTTGGCGCTGTTCCAATGCGTGTGCGGCAGCACCCGGCAGGCGCAGCAGCAGGTGCAACATTTCGCCTTGTTCGGCGCTGAAGCCCAGATCGGCCAACGCGGCGGCGGCAACAAAGGACAGCGCCAGCGGCAGGCCGCATATTTCCTCCATTTCGGCGCGATGTTGTTCCAGCCAAACGAGACGCGCGCTCGAATTCAGGCTGACAAAACATGCGAGCGCTTGTTTGACCGGAGTCGCCGTGCTCGCGCCGTGCGGATCGAAGCCGGGCTTGTGCTGCGGCGCAGGCCAGATGGAAACTTCATCAGTTGTAGGCGCAGTCAGCCACTGTCGCCAGGCATCGAGGTTGGTGCCGCACGCCTCCCATGCCTGCATCACCAGAAATACTTCGCGCCCGCCGCCGTACTGTCCTGCGCCTACCGCCAACGCCGCGATCAGGCTGGCGGCAGACGTGGAACCGCCCACGCCGCCGCACATTGCGGCATGCACCGCCGGATCGCGCGGGCCGGGGTTGGCCAGCGCGACGGCCAGCGCTTCCAGTAAATCGGCTTCAGCCTTGGTCAGCGCTTCATCGCGGAACAGCAGGGCGAGCATTTCCACCCAGCGGATTTGCCCCAGCAATTCGCCATACACGTCATAGCCCCGACAGAACGCGGCGCGCGCGGCGAAAGGGTTGTCGGGCTCCGCTTCTTCCTGCCAGATACGGGTTTGAATCACCGGCTCGCTCATTGCAGCGCTCCCAGAGTTTTCATGCGCACGCTGATGGGCGGCACTTCTTCTGCGTCGATGCGGATGTCGAGCAAGGTCGGCCCCTTGCGCCGCAGCATGGCATCGAAATCGAGACTGTCCAGTTCCTGCGGCGAATGGATTACGTGGCCGTGAATATTCATCGCCTCGGCCAGTTTGCTGTAATCGACGGGCGAAATTTCGCAGCCTATGGACTCGGCTTTGGCGATGCGCTGGCCGTGCTTGACCATGCCCAAGGCGCTGTCGTTGAGCACCACAAACACCACCGTAAGTTGTTCCATCACCGCCACGGTAATTTCCTGTCCGCTCATCAAATAAGCGCCATCGCCGGTGATGCACACCACTGGATCTTTCGGGTTGCCGCGCGCCGTGCCGACCGCCGCGCCGATTGACCAACCCATCGGGCAAAAATCCATCAGCACGCGCAGCCAACTGGCCAGTCCCGAACGTTGTTCGGATTGTTGCCCTTCCGCATTTTGCTGTTCTCGTTTGATGCGCCGGTTGCGCGGCTGAAGATAATGCACCGTCCACACCATGCTGTTGCCGATGTCGGCTAGAAAACGGGTGGTGGGCGGGCAGCGCTCGGACAGGGTTTTCATCAGGCGTTGCGGTTTGATCGGCGTGGCTTCGGAATGGTAGCTTTCAGGCGAGTCGAAAGTAACTTCGGCCTGATAGCTGTTCGCGCGATGGACGTTGGAGCGGTAAGCGTCGGCTTTCAGCAGCGCGATCAGGTGGTCGCAGGTCGAACGGATATGACCGCGCACATGCAGCTTGGCCATGGGCGAACGCATCAGGTTGTCTTCCGAATTGTCGATGTGCACCAGACGGTTGTTGAGCAGCGAATCGCACCAGCCGCGACTGATGAGCTCGCTGAATCCCGTGCCGAAAGCCAGCACGATGTCCGGCGCGCTGGCTAACAGTGCGGTGGCGCTGAGGTGTCCGCCGAAACCGAACACGCCGCAATAGGCCGGATGCAGCGGGTTGATAAAACCTTTGGCATCGGGCGTGGTGACGAACCTTGCGCGGGTCAGCTCGGCCAGTTCCATGATGGCCTCGATGGCATCGCCGCAGGCGGCACCGATCAGAAACACCACGCGCGGACTATGTTCCAACTCGTCCTTCAGGCGGAGCACCGCATGCTCATCAATCAACACGGGTTCGTGTTTGAACAAGGCGGCCAGATCGTAGGCGGGAGTCACACTTGCAACAGTGCCGCGCAAAATATCCAGCGGAATCGCCAGATGCACCGCACCGCCGGGAGCCTGATGCGCCGTCATCAGCGCGTTGGCCAGCTTGCGCTCGAACTGGCTGGGATGCGTCACCATGGCGTTGTAACGGGTGCAATGGTCGAACATGGCAAACGCGTTGACCCCGGTGCTGGAGGATTCCTGCAACGCGCCTTTGCCGAACGAGGAAATAACCGGCAGACCGCTGATCGCCAGCAGTGGAATGTTGTTGTCGTGGGCACAGGCCACGCCGGTGAGCATATTGGTCGAACCGGGGCCTGAAGTGGCGCAGCACACGCCCAGCCGTCCGGTCTCGCGCGCATAACCGTCGGCCATGAATGCCGCCCCTGCTTCGTGCCGCGCCACGATAGGTCGCAACCCACCGCGCCGCTGGCTGCGCGCCATGGCGTTGTACAGCGGCTCGATTGCGCCACCCGGCACGCCGAACACATATTCAACCCCGATCTGCTCCAGATAAGCCACCAGCAAATCCGCTGCTTCCGGCGTTGGCTGCGGCACGATTTTGTGTTTGTGATGGGCGAGCGAAATTTCAGCATCCATGGCAGAACTCCTCCTGAAGAAGTTGATAAGCGCATTCTTGTTTGCCGCCGATGAACATCGGCATGGTCGGTCTGAGGCCGGCTAATTCTTGCTGCGAACAATGCTACCGGAATTTATTGCAAGAAACCATAAATACCAAATGGGTACTATCAATCCGTGAAGATGCCCGTCAATAGGCGATCCGCATCATGCTCATGCTGGAGAGTGGCGTATTTACAGGGTTGCGGGCGAGATGAGCGGTTGGAAAGTTGTTTGAACAGCAGACGGGTGCTGCACCGGGCAAAACTATTTTTTACTTTAATCCTAAATCCGCAGTTGAAGCTGTTGTAGGTGCGAATTTATTCGCACCTACATGGACTGTGTAATGCGATGAATATTTTACAATATTCAACTTAAACTACGGTTTTTGGTTAATGCTGGTGTCCAAAATGTACTTCGATACCGGGATGGTTTTCGACCAGTATTTTCATACTT
>JAGVNQ010000028.1 GCA_020053195.1 Sideroxydans sp. | reverse complement strand
GCTGCTGCTGATGTGCTGATGGTGATGGTCAACCCGGCAGGGCGTGCGCGGTTGGAGCAGTTGATACGGGATGATAAGTAGGTTGGGCAAAGCGCAGCGTGCCCAACATTGATGATGGAATGCGATCACGTTGGGCACGCTGCGCTTTGCCCAACCTACGCTAACTGAATAGAAATTCCAGCCGGATAGAAACAAAATGATTTCTCCACAAATATACTTCAACAAAACCCAAGCCAAACTCAATGCGCTGTTCGGCATGAGTCTGGCGGCGGTGCTGGGTGTGGTGCTGCTGGTCGTGCTCGCCATCGGTTTGGCGGTGGTGGTGTTTATCAATTCCGCCGCGCCCACCGTTCTCACCATCGCTGGCGGGCCACAGGGAAGTTCGTTTTATCGCAGCGCCGAACGCTACAAAGCTATCCTGGCAAAAGAAGGCATCACGCTCAACATCATCGAAACCGAAGGCTCGGTGGATAACCTGAAAAAACTGGCCGACCCCAAAATGAAAGTCGATGTCGGCTTCGTCATGGGCGGCGAAACCAAGGGCATCAACGTTGAACATTTGATGTCGCTGGGCAGCGTCTCCACCCAGCCGCTGACCATTTTTTATCGCGGCAAAAAACGCACGCTGCTGTCCGAATTCAAAGGCGGGCGGCTGGACATCGGCGCGGACGGCAGCGGCACGCACACCTTGGCGCTGGCGCTGTTGGCGGCCAACGGCATCAAGCCGGGCGAGGGCACGACACTCACCGAAAATTTATCCGACGACCCGGAAAAAGCCCTGCGCGAAAACCGCACCGATGCCATTTTTCTGATGAGTGATTCCACCTCGGGCAAACTGATCCGTTCGCTCATGCGCGACCAGGATATTCATCTGTTCAACTTTACCCAAGCCGAGGGTTACACCCGACGCATCAGCTACCTGAACAAACTGCAACTGCCGCGAGGCTCGCTCGACTTCGGCAAAAACATTCCCGCCGAAGACATGCAATTGGTCGGCCCCACGGTGGAACTCATCGCGCGCGACAGCTTACATCCCGCGCTGTCCGACGTGCTGCTCGAAGCCGCGCGCGAAGTGCATGCGCGCCCCGGCCTGTACAAAAAACGCGGCGAGTTTCCCAATGCGGAAGAGCATGAAATTCCGGTCAGCGAAGATGCCCACCGCTACTACGCCTCCGGCAAAAGTTTTCTCTACCGCACCTTCCCGTTCTGGCTCGCCAGCCTGATTGCGCGCTCGCTGGAAGCCATCGTACCTATTATCCTGCTGCTCATTCCCGCCATCAAAATCGCCCCGGTCATCTACGGCTGGCGTATCAAATCGCGCATCTACCGCTGGTATCGCGCGCTGCTCGAACTGGAACGCGAAGCCATCAAATCCAAATTCGATCCCGCGCGGCGCGACGAGTTTTTGCGCAAGCTCGAACTCATCGAAGAAGCCGCCAACAAAATCGTTGTCCCTGCCGCCTTCGGCGATTTGCTCTACGAATTGCGCCTGCATATCAACTTCGTGCACGACAGCTTGCTGCACAAAAACCATGGCACACAAGCCGCCGCATAATGGCGATGCTCGAAGACCCGCGCCAATAGGCGTTCTACACGCATCGCATGATGTAGATCGCCTATTGACGGGCGTTCCCATGATGCGGTGCTTGTGAAAATGCCTGACTGAATCCTCAACACAACATCAGTAACATAGGTGGGAATATGGACATCGCCGCTTTGCGTTTGCACAACCAGCACATCGCTCATTCTCGTTTCAACAAACCTGAACAGGTGGTCGCTTGGATGGGCGGGATGCAGGGGCAGGATTTGCCGGGGGTGAAGTGGTCTATTGGTTTGCGTTTGGCTAATGGGCAAGCTCGTTTCCCTCATCCTAACCCTGATGAAACTACTAGCCAACCGACTAAGCTGGCAAACAACGCCAGCCAAGTCGATGGTTATCTCCCGGCGGGAGAGGGGACGAACGTGAAAGGCAATCTTCTTATTTCTCGCGCGTTCGACTCGGGCAAAATCGTGCGCACTTGGCCGATGCGCGGCACGTTGCATGTGGTGGCGGCGGCGGATGTGCGCTGGATGCTTTCACTGACTTCTCCGAAAAATATTTCCGGCAGTTTGCGCCGACGCGAAGCGCTGGAGCTGGACGATAAAACCCTCGTGCGCAGCCGCGAAGTTTTCAGCAAAACCTTGCAGGGTGGCCTGCACAAATCGCGCGAAGAAATGCTTGCCGCACTGGAGCGCGCGGGCATCTCCACCGCAGGCCAACGCGGTTATCACATCTTGTGGAATGCCGCGCTGCATGGTCTGATCTGCCAGGCATCTACCAACGACAAGGAACAGAATTTCGCGCTGCTGGAAGAGTGGGTCGCGCCCGCCGCAAGCAAAACGCGCGACGAGGCGCTGGCCGAATTAGCGCGACGCTATTTCACCAGCCATGGTCCGGCCACGATCAAAGATTTCATCTGGTGGTCGGGATTAAAAGCGGGCGAAGCGCGCGCCGGGTTGGAGGCGATCAAAGCGCAACTGGAAAGCGTGACGCTGAACAATCAAATCTACTGGATGCCGCCGGACATCGTCGTGCCGCAAGAAATGCCGGGCGCATTCGTTTTGCCCGGTTTCGACGAATATCTGCTGGGTTATCAGGATAGAAGCGCCGTGCTCGATGCCGTACATGCGGAGAAAATCTGCCCCGGCGGCAACGGCATGTTCGCGCCGACTATCATCATCGGCGGGCGCGTGGTCGGCACGTGGAAGCGCAGCTTCAAAAAATCCTCGGTCGAGATCGTCGCCATGCCTTTTACTTCGTTGAATAAAACCGAGTTGCGCGCCTTCCGCCAGTCCGCCGAAAGTTATGCCGCGTTTATGGGATTGCCTGCGGTATTTGCCTGATTCCGGAAGGGCTATTCCGCTCTTTCTGCTCGCGCGGAAAAAGCCTAAACTGCCTGCGTGGGCGCAGCTGGCGCACCCATCCCATCCGACTAACTTGGCCGTCGATTCGCACCATCCAAGGAGGAAATCATGTTCGCCACTCTCGCTTATACAATGCTTTTTCTGCTTGTCGTCGTCCTCATTTTCGCCGCAACAAAACCCGATACGTTTCATGTTGAACGTTCCATTGTGATCCGCGCTGCGCCGGAGAAAATTTTCGCGTTCATCAACGATTTTCATTTGTGGGCGGTTTGGTCACCTTACGACAAAGACCCCGCCATGAAAAAAACATTTAGCGGCAGCGCCAGCGGCAAAGGCGCGGGTTATGCGTGGCATGGAAACAAAGAAGTCGGCAGGGGAGAGATCGCCATTACAGATGCAACACCGCCGCATAAAGTGGTGCTCGATTTGCACATGATTGCCCCGTTCGAAGCGCGCAACGGGGTGGTGTTCAGCTTGAATGCATCAGGCGATTCAACCACCGTTGTCTGGGGCATGGATGGCAAACAAAACCTGATGGTGAAAGTGATGGGGTTGTTTGTCAGCATGGACAAGATGGTGGGCAAGGATTTTGAAGTGGGGCTTGCCCGGTTGAAGGCGGTTGCGGAGAAGTAATTTTTTGGGTGCTGTTTAATGATTCGTCACACCGGCGAAGGCCAGTGTCCAGTGAAAATATTGACGCAGTGCAACGCACTGACAAAACGGAATTTGTAAATTTACCGCTGGATGGACGTACCTCGAAACACACCGCAAGCGGCTCGTTTTCCAGCCTTCGCAGGAATGACGTAATTCGATTATTAGAGATGCCATAAGGCGGATGAGTCGAAACCAAAGAGGGTGTTGTAGGAGCGAGCTTGCT
>JAGVNQ010000277.1 GCA_020053195.1 Sideroxydans sp. | reverse complement strand
CTTGGCCGCGAGCGCCGGATCGAGCTGGCGAATGCTCCCCGCCGCGCCGTTGCGCGGGTTAACCAGCGTCGCCAGCCCCAGCGCGCGCTGCTTATCGTTGTAGCGGTTGAAATCCTTGCGCGACATATACACTTCGCCACGCACTTCCAAAACCTCTGCCTCACAATTTTTCAGATGCAAGGGAATGCAATGGATAGTGCGAATATTCTGCGTCACGTCTTCGCCGCTCTCGCCGTCGCCGCGCGTGGCAGCTTGCACCAGCAGGCCGCGCTCGTAGCGCAGATTGATGGCGAGGCCGTCGAACTTGAGTTCGCAGGCGTATTCGATTTCTGCATTATTTTTATCAGCTGGAATCACCCCATCCCCCCTCCAGCTCCCCCCTTGAAGGGGGGAGAGCTCGTGCTCCCTCCCCTTCAAGGGGAGGGCTGGGGTGGGGATGGGGATAACGCTCGGCAGACCCAGCGCGTTGCGCACGCGCGTGTCGAAGTTGGATGCGCCGCTGGACTCAGTATCAGTCTCGGTGCGGATGGACAGCATAGGCACAACGTGGCGCACTGGCGCAAAACCGTCCAGCGCTTTGCCGCCCACACGTTGCGTGGGCGAATCGGGCGTGAGCAGTTCGGGATGTTGTGCTTCCAGCGCTTGCAGTTCGCGGAACAATTTGTCGTATTCCGCATCGGGAATGGTCGGCGCATCCAGCACGTAGTAGCTGTGGTTGTGCCGTTCCAGTTCGGCGCGCAGTTGAATGATGCGTTGAGAAATATTTGTGCTCATTAAAAACATTTGCCACAGAGAACACAGAGATCACAGAGAGAGTGGCATCTGTTTTTCTCTGTGTACTCTGTGGTCTCTGTGGCTAAAATTGGTTTGCTTTTAAACATGAAGGGTTACGAGAACAACCTCAATGCCTGCGCACTACCCGGTGTGATGTGCCCGGTTGACATGAGGTCGGCAGTGGCGGCGACTTGCGCGCGGATCTGGGCGAGCGCGCCGTCGTTCAAGGCCACACGCTGGTCGTCGGTCATGGTCAGGCGCAGCAGTTTTTCCAACTCGCGCGCCAGCGCCACCATTTCGTCGAAGCGGCGCACCGGTTCGTTTACGCGCGGAATATCCAGTAGCAGCGTCAGGCTGTCGGCGCGCGACTGATTGAGCGTGTGATACTGGAAAACCGTGCCGTCGGACGCGGAGAGGTTAAACAGCGTCGCACCCTGCTCGTCCAGCAAATGAAAAGTACCATCGGCCTGCAAACTCATGCCGACTTGTTCCGCCGCGTTCGCCACTTCGGTGCCGAACAGTTTGCGGTCGCTGCTGGTCAACAAATTGATGCCTATCATCTGATCAACATCGGCGCAGAAACGGTCCAATTGTTGTGCGCGTTGCAGCGCTTCCGCCAGCGGCGGTAAACGCACTTCTACTTTCAACTGCGCGGCGATTTCATTCAGCATGTCGTGGAATCCAGCCAAGCGCACTTCGTTCACCGCGCCGGTTCTATCCACCAGTTGCAGCCCCAGTTTGAACGCGCGGTAGCTCTGCGGGCTGTCGGGAATCATGCGTTCCCACAGGCCGCTGGCGGTATTCAAGCCGCAGGCATTGACGCTCTTGCCGAAATCGAAACGGCGCTCCCACAAAATTTCCAGCTCATCAACCGACAGCGGAGACTTGAGCAAAAAGGTGGCAACGTAATCGGTCGCGTCGTTGAGTAGGCCGCACATTTCATCTGCCACCTCCGCAACGGCGGGCGGCGCAGCCAACGGATCGCTGCTGTCTGCGTCGATATTTTCCGCAGGCTGAACCTGATGCACCACCTCGGCGCGCGGCTCGGCCAGCGGCTTGCCCATGCTGCGCCGGAAACGCCATTGCTGCCATTGACCGTACAGAAAAACCCCGATCACAACAACCAAACCGATGGTCAACAAGCTCAACTGAAATTCACTCATGGCGTGTACCGGAGGTCAGAGTTCGAATGGGGGCAATTATCGCAAATTGCCTATGCCAGCGGTAGTTCGCCTTCGCGCATGCCGATGCTGGCGACTTCGTGCAGGGCTTTAACGAATTCGGCATCCTCGTGCAGATGCATCAAGGTCACGGGATGCGCGCGCCCGTGCATCTGCGCCAAGCGCGCTTTGCTTTGCACCGGCATGTCCCACTTCAAACCGGCCAGCAACTCGTCGGCGGACTGCGGCTTGTTGCACACCAGCACCATGTCGCAACCCGCATTCAGCGCCGCTGAAGCGCGTTGCACGATGCCGCCTGCCACGGTCGCGCCTTCCATACTCAAATCGTCGCTGAAAATGCAGCCTTCAAAACCCAACTCGCCGCGCAAAATATCTTTCAGCCATACCTTGGAAAAACCCGCCGGATGCGCATCGACTTTGGGATAAATCACGTGCGCGGGCATCACCGCCGTGAGGCCGAAATGCACCATCTGGCGGAACGGGATCAGGTCGCACAGTTCGATGTCGGTGTAGCTGCGCTCGTCCACCGGAATCTCCAGATGCGAATCGGCACAGACGAAACCGTGACCGGGAAAATGTTTGCCCACCGTCGGCATGCCGCCCTGCTTCAGCCCCTGCAACAAACTGTGCGCCAGCTCGGCGATGGCTTGCGGCTCGGAATGAAACGCGCGGTCACCGATCACGCAGCTCGCGCCGTAATCCACATCCAGCACCGGCGTGAAACTGAAATCCACGCCGCACGCGCGCAACTCGGCGGCCAACACGTAACCCACTTGCTGCGCCAGATGGCGCGCGCGTTTCGGGTGTGTGTCCCACTCGCGCCCCAGCTCGCGCATGGGCGGAATACGCGTGAAGCCGTCACGGAAACGCTGCACCCTGCCGCCTTCGTGATCGACGGCGATCAGCAGCGGCGGCGTGCGCAAGGCATGAATGCTGGCGGTCAGTTCGGCAAGTTGCGCGGGCGATTCGTAATTGCGCGAAAACAAAATCACCCCGCCCACCAACGGATGGCGCAAGCGCGCCTCATCCTCCGCCGTCAGCCGCTTGCCCAACACATCCAGCATCACCGGACCGTTACCCATACCTGCTCCTTGATTGGTTTACTACAACGTGGCGGATTATAAAGTGCAATGCACATCGCAACCGAGATTTCAAAACACACCATGCCCGCAAGCCACTAAATACGGGCATCTACATGAAATACCATGTATAGAACGCCTATTGACAGGCGTTCCCGCGAGGTCGGATTAAGGACTGAGTCAACCGCTTTCACACACTTGAAAAAGGATTGAGCAATACAACGCCGCTGCGCTGAACATCGCGCACGTTGCGGGTGACCAGAGTCAGTTTATGTTCCAACGCGGTTGCCGCCAACAACCCGTCGATCACGGGCAAGGGATCGGGCGAATTGATGCGCCCCCAGCGTTGGGCGATGCTTTCGGTGATTGGCAATATGCGCTCTTGCATGATGGAGAGGATTTCGGACAAGCGATTCTCCAAGCGTTCCGCTTGGACGGGGTCGCGCCGTTTCAAGCGTTCGATGCCTTGGCGAATTTCACCGACGACCAGCACCGAAAGATACAACTCGGCAGTATCGCAATCGGCATACCACGTTTTTACACCCGCATCCGCCCGCTCGCCTTTTTGAATCTCGGACAGAATATTGGTGTCGATCAGGAAACCCATTCCGGGGACTCCCTGCCCAAATCTCGCGGACGCGCCATATCCGCATCGTCCATGCCTTCCGCGACCGTTGCCAGCAACGTTTTGAGATTATTGTCAGCAGGTTTTGTCAGTGGCGCTCGGGAAAGCAACAACACGCGCAGAGACACGCCGTCAGGAACACTTTCGGGTAAACGAATTGTGTGTTGATGTGAAACAGTTTCAAATTCAATCGCGTGCATGTTTTTCTCCTGTATCAATTCCGCGAAAGCGGCTCGAACGCGAAACATCTTACACCAGCCCGCCATTGCCCGGAAAATCAAAAGGGAAAGCGCGATATTCAACAAGCACCTTGCCCGCAAGCGCCTAAATACGCCTATCTCCATTCGGTGCATGGTGTAGAGCGCCTATTGACGGGCATTCCCATGATGTCTGCTGCAAAATCCTGCAAATTCTGGATGAGCGGGTCACACTGATGTCGGGACATAAGTTTTTCGCACCCGCCATTTTATTGTGTGGCAGCGGCGGGTGTGACCCGCACTACGTTGAGGCCGAAGAACTCATCATTCGCCGCAACCGCATACTGCGTCACCCGCGTCTGGTAGATCGAGTTGTCGAGCGGTTTGGCGGTGATCGCGTTGCGGATGTTTTGCATGAGGGCGATTTCTGCCGCCGAGGGGAGTTGGCGTTCGCCTGCTTGGATGATGCCTTCCATCGCGCCTGCGCTGTCGTGCGCCAGACCCAGGCGATGGCCGAGTTCGTGGATGAGCACGGTGAGCAGGTCGAGTTTGCCGCTGGCGGCGGTGTCGGGGTTGGCTTGTTGGGTGGCGTTGGTTTGCAAGGTAAACTCTTCCGACTGCGCGGGCGTGCTGTCCACGAACCAGCCCCAGCCTGCGCCGTTGGCGGAAAGGGTGATCTGGTTGCCTTGGATTTGTCCGGCGACTCCATTGGGTAAATCGGCGATGGTGATTTGGGTGGCATCGAGGACGGCGGCGGAGGCTCCGGCGGTTAGCCAGTATTGACGGGCAGCGGGGAGGAGTTGGGCGATGTCGGCGCTTGTTAGTACGTGAGCGCCAAGCGAATTTCCCGCAGTAGTCAGTAAATGATTTAGATCGCCTGCAGATACCATTTGCCCTACAACATCACGCAACTGTTTAGCAGCAGCGGTTGTGCTCTCATCCAGTGGTTGAATTTCTTTTATGTCACTTACATTTACCTGTTCATACCTTGCACCAGTGATATTGCCGTTTGCATCTTTTATCTTGACGATACGTGTCAATGCATCACTTGCGTAATATTTCCCTTCGGCATTCTTTGCCAAATTACCGGCTGCATCACGGGCATAGGCAGTAATAAATATCTGGTCAGAAAACCAGTCGTTAATACTCCAACCGTTTATCGGATTGACCACGTTTCTTTGCTGCCAGCGCGAATCAGTAATTGCCTGCGCAATTGCCTTGGCTCCTAATTCAACACCTGCGGGATCCTTAACACAGATCACAAGAGGCTGTCTGTCTCGCTGTGCAATCTGGGCGCTATTGCGCTGTAGCATATCGACGAAATCCAATAATTTCTGCTCTAGCTGGGCAATTGTAGTTGGGGCTTGAGACGCTACCCACGCGGCGTTGCCATATTGTGCAGGATTTGTGTAGTAATAAAGCGAACCTGTGCTTGCGCCAAATTTCCCATCTTTCACATCCATTAACCCTGTACTCTTCACGCGCAAACCTGTTATCGGGTGGTTGATGTACAAATTCGCATCACCAAACCTAGTAAAGTCAAGACCAGGATCACCAAACGGGTTCGTTCCTTTCAAGGTGTAAGCATAAAGATTCTCGCTGGTAGCGCCATCGGTAACTGCCCCCTCCGTATCCCGCTGTAATTTCGCCCATTCAGCGTTCGCAATTCCCTCCTTATCAAGAACCAAGCTGTTCTCAACCCCCGGATTGTTTTTAACGTAAGCGGTGTAATCTTCCTTCGTATAAAACACCTTTTGACCAACAAGGTCATCTACCTTGCACGTGTTGTGAACCCATACCCCTAGATCTCCTACAAAATAGGTATGGTTGTCTTCAACTTCAAAGTTATATACCTTGCGTTTTAGTGGTTCATCCCAATTAAAATTTTCGTTATAGTAAATATCCCCGTAAGGATCGCCGTCAACTGGAACGAAGCCGGGAGCATCAGCAATCCGACCACGGCAGTACTCTGGACGATCTCCTTTAAGGTTTACTACGTGCCCATGATTGAAGCCCCCACCGTAGGAATTGTTTACAATCCACGCCATATTAGGGATTGTCATCCGCAGTAACTTTCGGACTAAATTCACCGTGACCTTACCACCATCATGGAGCAGCAGTGACATGCCACCTTCATAGCTCAAATGGTCTGCACGCACCCATGCATTCAATGGGGTTGCGCTACCCTCTGGAGCAAAACTGTAATCGCCTTCATTTACTACCCAGAAGGGATGGTTGCCCGTCACGATAAAGAATCCGATACCAGCTTCTCCATCGAATGAAACATAGTAAAGTTCCTTATCCTCTACCTCAAATGTGTTTACCACACGCTTGTAACTAACCTCGCCTAAACCATTCTCCGGCTTCGACAACACCAAATCCCCCACCTTAATCTGCTCGATAGGCCGCAATCCTTCCTTCGTATGCACCAGCGTTCCCGCCACGAAGCAACTTAATCTATGCAGTTGATCCTCGGCATCCGCGATGATCTTTTTATACATTGCATCGCCGCTAAAGTCTTTCGCGTATTTCTGCTCCATCTGCTTAAAGGTGGAAGGCGGCAAAGTAAAGTTAAGCCGTGCCGCGAGGTTCGCATCTTGCAGCCCATTGCGGGCGGCCATGACGAGCGAGTTGCTGATCTGTGCGGCCTGGAAGGCTTGTTCTCTCAGGCTGGCTTTGTCGTCCAGCAGGGCGCGCATGACGGCGCTGGCTTCGTCAAGGAAGCGTTCGGAGT
>JAGVNQ010000183.1 GCA_020053195.1 Sideroxydans sp. | reverse complement strand
CCGCATGGCAGAGCTAGCTAGGTACGATGTAACGTCAAGCGCAGTGGATAAAATGAACCGCATGGCAGAGCTAGCTAGGTACGATGTAACATCAAACGCAGTGGAAAAAATAAACCGCATGGCAGAGCTAGCCAATCGCGACATTAAAGGTTTCAGAGGAAAGACTAAATAAAATTGAAACTATGGTAATTCAGTTTCCGCCTATCCCAAAAGGCTAACGGCCATCTCCATCAAGCACATGACGCAGAACGCCTATTGACGGGCATCTTCACGAGGTACGCCAAGCTGCGTGAACTTAGAGATTCGCCATCTGGTCGAGACCGACCGATATGACCGCGTAGTAGATGACCGCGAACACCGCGTTGCTGACCGCCAGCGGCAGCCAGATGCGGCGCATATCGACACCCAGCCAGCGCAGTGCTACCAGAATAGGTTCTTGCCCGACCACGGCGCAGCCGAGGGTGAGGCCGCCCCAGATTCCCCATTTGTTGGCGTAGTCCACGGCTCGCGGCGTGCGCATGCGCGCGACCCAGCGGTGGATGAAGCTGATCTGCGTGCTCTCTCCGGCGAGCCATGCGAGAACCATCCCTTCGACATAGCCCGCCAGCGCGACCACCGGCAGCAGCACCCACGGATCAATGTGCGCTGCGATGCCCACGCCGACCGCCACCGATGGACCCAGTATCAGGTTGGGGGTCATCGACAGACCGATGATGGAAAGCCATGTCCAGAAGGTTGTCATAAGGATGGGAAATTGAATCGTATGAGTTGCAGTATTCATGACCGCCGCACTCAGGTCAATGCAAGTTTTTCAATTTCGATCTTGTCCGCAAGCCAATATCCACGGGCATCTCCATCAAGCGCATGATGCAGATCGCCTATTGACGGGCATCTTCGGGCAGTGCGCTTTTGCTCCACCCATTCAACCCAGATAATCCATTACAACGTAGGTCGGGCTTCAGCCCGACATGTCGGGTTAAAACCCGACCTACGACACCTTGATTTTGTGATGTGAATTTTTCAAATAAACTTGTGGGTTCAAGACAAGGTGCGCGACAGCATGCCTGCCTGATCCCGCGCCATTTGCTTCACGTCATCTGCCACCCCCGCATGTCCGGCAACTTGCTGCCAGTATTTCATCGCCAGCGGCAACATTTCTTTCCAGACTTTCAGCGGCGGATTAACTGCGATTTTGAGTGGCGGCAAGGCATCGGGTATCTGGCCCGAGGGGCGCGGGGCCAGCGACATGGGCAGCATGTCGTACACGGGTGTCAGCGAAAATTCTGGTTGCGGCTGGGTCACATCATCCACGAAGAACGAGAGATTGCCGGGGTGCATGTCGCTGTTGCCGATCAGCACGCCGAAAGCATAACGTCGTTGAATTTCCTGATACACGGCCTCGCTCAACTTGCCCGCTTTCACCAGTGCCGCCGCGATTTTTACCCAATCCGTGGCGAGTCCGGCGAACTCGTCATCCAGCGCTTTGAGCGAAACCACGCCAGTTCTGCCGCACTCACCCACACGGTCAAAACGCGGGACTTGCAGGAATAGCTGCGTTGCGCCATCCGCTTCGGCTGTCAGCAATTCGCTTGATGATATATCCCCTCCCCCTTGCAGGGGGAGGGTTAGGGTGGGGGTAGAAGCGCTACCGTTCCACAACTCTACCCCCATCCCAACCTTCCCCCTGCAAGGGGGAAGGAGCGGGTTCTGCTCTACTTGATTATCTGAATTTAAAACCTGCAAGGCGATGTGCTCGCAGATGAGCAGGCTGCGCCAGCGCCGCGTTGCTTCGTTATCCTGCGGCGCGGAAAATTTCACCA
Organism: Sideroxydans sp.; assembly: GCA_020053195.1. Lineage (GTDB taxonomy): Bacteria > Pseudomonadota > Gammaproteobacteria > Burkholderiales > Gallionellaceae > Sideroxyarcus. Next base: position 5,926 of record JAGVNQ010000183.1, on the reverse strand, counting down.
TGACATTGACGGGTTGGCCGTCACGCAGAATGGCGATGTTGAACTTGGGTTGCTCGCCGCCAGCGGATGAACCGACCACTTCGCCCGCGAGCGCCATGCGCGCCAAACGCGGATATTCCTGCAATCTCGACTCCGCCAAAATCGGCAACAATTCCTCTTGCTGGCCGGAGAAAAGTGCGCGGGTTTGGAACTGCGAGGCGGACTCTTCGCCGAGCAGCAAATTGCCCGGCGTGTCGGCTCCGTTGTGCGCCAGCGCGAGCAGGGTCTGGTCATCGTTCCAGCGATTCGGATCGACCGGCAAGCCCAGCAGCGGCGCATTAAACCGCGCATAAGCCCGCCCCAAAAATCCTTGCGGGCGCATGTCTTGCAAATACCAGGGCATGCCCGCGCAAACTTCCGTGCGCGTTTCATGTCCAAAAGTTTCGACCAGATAGCTTTGCGGAAAAATCGGATGCAGCACGCCCCATTGTTGCAGCTCGCCTGTGGCGCTGACACGGTAGAGAGGGAATGAACCATGCGCGCCTATAGTGCGCCGCAACGCGTATTGCGTTTGCCGCGCTTTGCCGAATTTGAGAATGGATTCTCCAAGCTGCGCGACCAAGCGGGAAAGCGTGGGCTGGCTGATGCCGAGCTGCTCATATAGCGCTCTGGCGGGCTGTGCGCCTTGTCTCAGGATTTGGATAAGGGTGTCGGTGGCGGTCATTTTGCGGCAAAACTGAATTGATGTTGAATGGATACTACATCAATATTTCAGACTTGGGCGAATTGAAATAATAGATAGAGGCGGGGTTTTGTAGGTCGGGATTTATCCCGACTGGTTTTGCTTGATGAAAAAACGTCGGGATAAATCCCAACCTACAAGAGCGTGAGGCTCATCCGGCTTTATCCACACCGCGACTCTTCCCATCCAGCCGCAACGTGCTCATCGTGAACTGCCGCACCTGCTGCGCCAGCGCCGCATTCTCGATCAGCGATTCGCCATACGACGGAATCATTTCTTTCATTTTGTGTTTCCACGCGGCGGTTTTCATTTGCGGTTTGAAGCAGCGTTCGATCACGCCTATCATGGCTTGCACTGCGGTGGATGCGCCGGGTGATGCGCCGAGCAGCGTGGCCAATGTGCCGTCTTTGCTGGTGACAATTTCGGTGCCGAAGGCGAGTTGGCCGCAGTACGCGCCGCAGCTTTTGATGATCTGCACGCGCTGTCCGGCGGAGGCGAGTTCCCAATCTTCTTCGCGCGCCAGCGGATAGAAAGCGCGCAATGCTTCCACTCTGTCTTTGTGCGATTTCATCGCTTCGCCCATCAGGTAACGCATCAGGTCGAAGTTATCCAGCGCCACGGCCAGCATGGGTTTGAAGTTGTCGGTTTTGAGCGAGGTGAACAGGTCGAGCACCGAACCTTGTTTGAGGAATTTGGTGGTGACGCTGGCGAACGGGCCGAACAACAAGGCGCGCTCGCCGTCGATCACGCGCACGTCGAGGTGCGGCACGGACATGGGCGGCGCGCCCACTGGCGCTTTGCCATAAACCTTGGTCGCGTGCTGGCGCACGATCTCCGGCTTGCGACAGATCAGCCATTGGCCGCTGACCGGAAAGCCGCCGTAACCTTCGCCCTCGGGCGCGCCGGATTTTTGCAGCAGCGGCAACGCGCCACCGCCCGCGCCGATGAACACGAATCCGGCGTTGATGGTGTGCGATTTTCCGGTCGCGTTTTCCTTCATGCGCACGTGCCAGCGCCCGTCGTCGCGCTGGCGCAGTGTTTCGATGGTGTGGCTCATTTTCAATTCAAAGTTAGGCGACTTTTGCAGCGTGCGCACCAGCTTGCGCGTGAGAAAACCGAAGTCCACATCGCTGCCGTTTTTTACGCGCGTGGCGGCGACTCTCTGTTGCGGGTCGCGGCCTTGCAACACCAGCGGCATCCATGCGTTGAGCACCGCCCTGTCTTCGCTGTATTCCATTTCCTCGAACAACTGATGCTGGCGCATGGTTTCAAAACGCTGGCGCAGAAAGGCCACGTTGTCCTTGCCCCACACGAAACTTTGATGCCACACCGGGTTGATGAACTTGGTTGGATCGGGGAAGCATCCCTGATCGACCAGATACGACCAGAACTGCAACGACACTTCAAAATCCGCGCCGATCTCCAGCGCCTTGTCGATCTTGATGCTGCCGTCGGCCTCTTGCGGCGTGTAATTCAACTCGCAATTTCCGGCATGCCCCGTGCCCGCATTGTTCAGCACATGCGAACTCTCGCTGGCGACTTTGGACAGACGCTCGACCATCAACACTTTCAAACCGGAATCAAGCTCGGACAACAGCTTACCCAACGTCGCGCTCATCACGCCCGCACCTACCAACAACACATCTACTTTTCTTTGTGCCACAATTTATTCCAATTCAAGTTCCCTCTCCCGTAGGCGGGAGAGGGTTATACCCGCAAGGAGTAGGCCGTGGTTGTAAGGGGCTAAAGCCCCAACAACACACGCTCGGGTGAGGGTCGTTGAGTAATAGAAAATTTTGTTGCAGCGCATAGACCCTCATCCCCAGCCCTTCTCCCGCCTGCGGGAGAAGGGAGTAAAAATCTACTTCAACCCCGCCAATATTTTTTCCAGCCGCTTCACAGAGACAATCACCGGCGTTTTCAGTTCCTGCGCAAACAACGATACGCGCAATTCCTGCATCATCCAGCCGAAATCTTCCAGACGGGCATCAACATCGCCGTGTTGCGCGGACAGTCTGCGTTGCCATTGTTGCTGCAAGGGATTGAGCTGCGCCAAATTCTGCGCATCGCGCGCCGGGTTGCTGCGCAGTTTTTCCAGCCGCACGTTGATGGCTTTCAGATAGCGCGGGATATGCTGCATGCGCTCGAACGGCGTGCGCGCCACCCATTCTTTGCCCAGCAGCAATTCGCATTGCTGGCGAATGTCCTGCTGCACTTGCCCGTGCGCCTTGAATTGCGGCAAGGTTTTTTGCAGCACGTGATACTCCGCCAGCACCGCGCCGACCAGACGCGCGATCTCCTGCGCCACCAGATTCAGGCGCGCTTTCGCATCCTTGCTGCGCACGGCAAATTCCTTTTCGCTCTCGGGCAACGGCTCGTTCAAACAGCAGCGATCAAACGTCACCGCGAGAATCTGCCGCTGCAAATCCTGCTGCGAACCGAACGGCAAAAACTGCATGGACATCGCTTGCAGGCCGGGCAGATTTTTTTCCAGGAACTTTACCTGCTCTTTTAATGCGAGCATGAACAGGCGGCGCAAACCCAGACGGTGCGCAGCTTGCGCTTGGTCGCGTGTGTCGAAACTTTGTAATGAAATTGCATCGCCTTCGTCCACCAGTGCGTTGAACACGGTGACAGTCTGTCCGGCGCGCGGCTCTTCGCGCGTGGGTTTGAAGTCGCCGAAATCCCATGCAACATGACGCGCTTCGTTTTTTTGTAGGAGCGAGCTCTGCTCGCGATTCGTCTTTTGATCGCGAGCAGAGCTCGCTCCTACAGGAGGCAAGGCAATCGCCCACTCCCCGCGCAAAGCCGCAAAATTCCGCCCCATCCCCAACTGCCGCCCATGCTCATCCATCACCCGAAAATTCATTAACAGATGTGCAGGCAATTGCTCCAAACGGAACGCATCCAGCGGCACGTCGAGTTGCTTCTGTTCGCGAATATAACGCGCCAGCGCTTGCAACAGCGGCGCGTCGGATGGCTTCACCGCCGCGCAAAATTCCGCCGCGAATTCCGGCACGGGCACGCAATTTCTTCTGACTTTTTGCGGCAGCGATTTCACCAACTGCACGATCTTCTCCGCCAATATTCCCGGCACCAGATATTCGCAGCGCGCCGCCGACACCTGATTGAGCAAGGCTTGCGGCACGGTGAGCGTCACGCCGTCGTCGTTCTTACCCGGCGCGAAGTTGTAGGCCAGCGCGTAGCTCACATTGTTCATCAACATCTGCGGCGGGAACTGTTCGGTGGTGATGCCCGCCGCCTCGTGCCGCATCAGGTCGTCTTTTTTCAGGTACAGCAGCTTCGGTGTTTCGCGCTCCGCTTCCTTGCGCCAATGTTCGAACGCCGCGCCGTTGTGCATGCCCGCCGGAATGCGTTCGTCGTAAAACGCGAAGATCAATTCGTCATCCACCAGCACGTCGGGACGGCGCGCTTTGTGTTCCAGCGCTTCGATGTCGGCGATCAGCTTCTGGTTGTGCGCGAAGAACGGCGCTTGCGTGTTGAACTCGCCGTTCACCAGCGCCTCGCGGATAAACACCGCGCGCGATTCCGCCACGTTCATCGGCCCGTAATGCACGCGCTTCTTCGGGTTGATGATGAGGCCGTACAAAGTGCTGCGCTCCCACGCCGCAACCTGCGCCGCCTTCTTTTCCCAGTGCGCATCGAAATAACTGCGCTTGATCAGATGCGCGCCGACTTCCTCCAGCCACTCCGGTTCGATGCGCGCCATGCAGCGCGCGAACAGCTTGGTGGTCTCCACGATCTCCGCCGCCACCACCCACTTCGCGCCTTTCTTCGCCAGCACCGAATTGGACGCGATGAAAAATTTGATCTCGCGCGGGCCGAGATAATGCGGCTCGCTCACCGAACGGCAACCGATGTTGCCGAGCAGTCCGGTGAGCAGGGCTTTGTGGATTTGTTCGTAGGTGGCGGGTTGAGTCACCGCATCTCCCGCTGCCGCCTCCGCACTACTCCTTCCCCCTTGCAGGGGGAAGGTTGGGATGGGGGTAGAGTTGTGGTGTGCCGAAGACTCTACCCCCTCCCTAGCCCTCCCCCTGCAAGGGGGAGGGGATATGTACATCCCCATCTCACTCACCTGCGCATGCAACTGCTGGTGCAACTCATGCCATTCGCGCAACCGCAGCGGCGACAGGAATTTTTCGCGGCATTCCGTCGCCCACAGCTTGTTGCTCTTCTTGTGTTTGATCGCCTCCTGAAACCACGCCCACAATTTGAGGTAAGCGAGAAAATCCGAACGCTCGTCGTTGAAACGCTGGTGTGCCGCATCCGCCGCCTCGCGCCGTTCACTGGGTCGGTCGCGCGGGTCTTGCAAGGCCAGTGCGCTGGCGATGATGAGTATCTCGTCCAGACAATGAAACTGCCGCCCCGCCAACAACAGCCGCGCCACCTTGGGGTCAAGCGGCAGCTTGGCCAGTTCATGGCCCAGCTTGGTTAACTGGCGCTTATCGTCGATGGCGTTTAACTCTTGCAGCAACTGGTAACCATCGGCAATCGCGCGCGAACCGGGCGGCTCGATGAACGGAAATTCCTCCACCTCGCCCAGCCCCAACGCGCTCATGCGCAAGATCACCGTCGCCAGCGACACGCGGAAAATTTCGGCATCGGCGAACTCGGGGCGCTGCAAGAAATCCGCTTCGTCGTACAAGCGAATGCACACCCCGCTCATCACGCGCCCACAACGTCCGGCGCGCTGGTTGGCCGAGGCGCGCGCGATGTTCTCGATGCGCAACTGCTCCACCTTCTGCCGCACGCTGTAACGGTTGATGCGCGCCAGCCCGCTGTCGATCACGTAGCCGATGTTGGGCACGGTGAGCGAAGTCTCCGCCACGTTGGTGGCCAGCACCACGCGGCGCATGCCGGACGCGGGCTTGAACACGCGATCCTGTTCGGCGATAGACAAGCGCGAAAACAGCGGCAGAATTTCCAGACCTTTGTGCTGATGCTTGCGCAACGCTTCGGCAGTGTCGCGTATCTCGCGCTCGCCGGGCAGGAACACCAGCACATCGCCTTTCAAGCCGCCTATAGATAATTCATCCAGCGCGCTGCATACCGCCTGCGGCACATCTTGCCAGTCGCCTTCTTCGTCCTGCTGCGGCGGGCGGTAGCGCACTTCCACCGGATAGGTGCGGCCTGAGACTTGGATGATAGGCGCGGTTTTTGTAGGAGCGAGCTTGCTCGCGAATT
>JAGVNQ010000186.1 GCA_020053195.1 Sideroxydans sp. | reverse complement strand
CTGCGCAGCAGACATCGCTTTTGTTTTGCCCAGCTTCGCGGGGATATTTAATTGACTGGATTCCCGCCTTCGCGGGAATGACGGAAGAAACACAATGAATTAGGAAACCATAAAATGCTCTACGCTATTTTCGGCAACGATGTCCCCAACAGTCTGGCAAAACGCGCCGCCGCGCGCCCCGCACATCTGGCGCGTTTGCAAACCTTGCAGGACGAAGGCCGCTTGTTGCTGGCCGGCCCCTTCCCCGCCGTGGATGCCAGCGACCCCGGCGCGGCGGGTTTTTCCGGCAGCCTGATCGTGGCCGAATTCGCCACGCTCGAAGCGGCGCAAGCTTGGGCGGATACCGACCCTTACGTGGCCGCCGGAGTGTATGCGCAAGTCGCGGTGCGCCCGTTCAAGAAGGTCTTTCCGGGCTAAGCGCAAGCCATGTTATATTGCGCGTCGCGCAGTTTTGCTCCCCCCTCACAACTTCAATTTTCAAAGGAAAGAAATATGCTGAAATTTTCCAAATTCGCGTTGCTGTCCACGCTGCTGTCCACGCTGCTGTTCACCGCCACATGCGCGATGGCCGACGGAACTCCCGCCGCCGAAAAAGCCGCCGCACTGGTCAACGGGGTTGCCATCCCGCAAGCGCGCGTGGATCTGCTGATCAAATATGCCACCGCCCAAGGCGAGCAAATTGATTCGCCAGAGTTGCGCAAGCGCGTGCGCGACGACCTCATCACCAACGAAGTGCTGTCCCAAGCCGCTGTTAAAAATGGCTTGGAAAAACAGCCGGATGTTGCCCAGCAAATCGAATATTCGAGACAGAGTATTTTGTCCAACGCCTTTGCGCAGGACTACGCCAAGAGCCATCCGATTGACGAGGAGGTGATGAAGCAGGATTACGAAGCGTTCAAAGCGCGCATCGGCAGCAAGGAATACAAAATCTCCCACATTCTGGTCGAAAGCGAAACTGAAGCCAAACAGGTGGTGGCCGCACTCAAAAAGAAAGGAGCGAACTTCGCCAAGATCGCCAAGAGCAAGAGCAAAGATCCCGGCTCCAAGGACAAAGGCGGAGAACTGGGACGCAGCGGCTGGTCCGTCCCGACCGAATACGTGCAACCGTTTGCCGAAGCCGCATTAAAGCTGAACAACGGCCAAGTCAGCGCACCGGTGCAAACGCAGTTCGGCTGGCACATCATCAAACTGCATGAAACCCGCGATCTAAAACTGCCGACCTACGAAGAAATGAAGCCGCAAATCGAAAAGAGCCGCAAGCAACAAGCCGTGATGAAAGCCGTCGCCGAAATGCGCGAAAAAGCCAAAGTGGAATAATCCGGCCGCATCAGAAACACAAAAAAGGACATCCGCGCGATGTCCTTTTTTTCGCCAAAATATTCATCGTGCATAACTGCGCAACCCCCTGCAATCTTCCCGATTGACAGCCATTCCGGCCTCCCCTAAAGTTCGCCCCACTTGCAAATCCATTGTCAGGCATACGCGCCGCAAAGTACGGCGCGTGGCGGCAAAGGAAATCCCCGGTTCAGGAGGCTGGCGCAAGCGACCCGTACAGACGGGAACCATCGCCAGCATTTCAACCTGTTCACCAAGGGGAACATCATGCAAATTGATTTTCATCACGCCACCACCTATGTCGTCGCCCGCGATGCCGGGTTCAGCCACGACGAGGCGGACATCATCGCTTACGCCGCGCAATATGTGGACGATGCCACCAGTTCCGGCACAATCCTGTTCGACAACCGCGCCGCGTATAACCGCATCAGCTCCGCGCACAAAATGCTCGATGCGCGCAATGCCGAAGAACTGGCCAATCATTACGTGTGGATGTCGTTTCACTTTCTGCCCGGCAATCGCGGTTTGTTCCCGGATCAAGATCCGAGCGGCAGTTTCATCGAAAAAATCGTGTGTACGCCCAACAGCCAGGTGGCGCAGGAAATGGTGCGCGATGCGATTCTGGCCAAGGATTGCGCTTACGGTCTGCACCGTCTCGGGGTCACCATGCACGTGTATGCCGACACTTGGGCGCATCAGGGATTTGCCGGGGTGATGCACGAGGTGAACGAAGTGGAAGATGCGGAAGAGACCGATAATTGCGGCGTGTTCGCCAAAGGCTTGGCCGGGATTCTGCGCGACATTCTGGACGACACCATTCCGCCGCTGGGCCACGGCCGCGCGCAAACTTTTCCCGATATGCCTTTCCTCAAATGGAAATACCAGAATGGACGCGGCGAGACCATCACGCGCGACAACACCGCCGATTTTCTCGAAGCCGCCGAGCAGATGTGTGTCGCCATGCGGCGTTACATCAAAGGCAATCCGGGCGCAATAGTCAAAGGGTTGAGCGCCGACACACGCCAGCAGATCGCCGCCATGTTCGCCGCCACCCCCTTGGAAGACGGCGACGAGCGCCATCAAAAATGGCTGGCCGCAATCCGTGACGGCGTGTTCACCGTCTGCGGCAAAACCGACATCAACGACTATTTCGCGCGTGGCCGCGACTCGTGGAAAACCGATGCGCTGGGCACCAGTTTCGACTTGCCCGTACAAAAGTACAAAGACAATTTTTTGACTAGTCATTGGAAACTTTTCCACGACGCGATCCAGGCACACCGCTTCAACGTGGTTTACAACATCCTGCCCAAATACGGCATTTGCGCGGCCTGACCGAATTCACACCAACAGAGGAAATAATGCATGGCTAAAACCACTTGGGACGACTTGCTCTATCCGGGCAACGCCAATGACTTTTTCTCCCGACGAGCCTTCGCGCCGTTCGATCCGACACGCAGCGACTACACGCAAAACAACGCGCTGTGGCTGGCCGAATTGAGCCGCCTGGTTTACCGGCACGACATCGAAGAAAACGACCCGCCGCAACAGCCCACGCAAAGCGTCATCCTCGAACGAGCCGGATGCATACACAGGCAATATTTCGGCTCGACCATCACCGGCACGCAAGCCATGCTGGTCGAATTCGGCGGCGCGACACCTTTCGCCGTGCTGGCCTTTCGCGGCACCGAACAAGAACCGCGCGATTTCATCACCGATTTGACAGTAGGCAAATTGCACCAGCGCGATGGCAGCATCGACATACATCGGGGGTTCGAACTGGCTTTCAATTCCGTGTGGCGCGACATCGAAAGCGCGCTGAAATCGCTGCATTGCCCGGTGTTTTTTACCGGGCACAGCCTGGGCGCGGCG
>JAGVNQ010000102.1 GCA_020053195.1 Sideroxydans sp. | reverse complement strand
CTTTCGCGAGCAAGCTCGCTCCTACAAGAGCTTTCGGACTAATGAACAATCCTTGTTGGTTCTAATGAATTCAGGATTGTAAAATGCAACATCGCCGCAAGGCAGTAAATACGGGCATCTCCGTAAGGTGCATGGCGTAGATCGCCTATCCATGCGCCTTTCCACGAAGTTGCTTTTGAAAAACCTGTAATTTGACATTAAATTATGAAAATCGCCATCGCACAAATCAACAGCACTGTCGGCGACCTCGCGGGGAATGCCGCGAAGATTGCCGATTACGCGCAGCGCGCCAAGGTGCAGGGCGCGTCTATTTTGTTAACGCCGGAGTTGGGTTTGTGCGGTTATCCGCCGGAAGATTTGCTGCTGCGCGACGGGTTTTATCTGGCTTGCGATGAGGCGCTGCGCGTGCTGGCGCAACAGGTTGCGGGCATCACTGTGCTGGTCGGCCATCCGCATCAGGTCGGCAAGAAACGTTTCAACGCGGCATCGGTGTTGCAAGACGGCAAGGTCGTGGCGACGTATCACAAACATTCATTGCCCAACCACAGCGTGTTCGACGAGGTGCGTTATTTCGAGCAAGGCAGCGAGCCGTGTTTGATCGAGATGGGCGGCATCAAATTCGGCATCAACATCTGCGCCGATGTGTGGCACGAACCGGCAGCGCTCGCCGCCAAACAGGCGGGCGCGCAAGTGTTGTTGGTGCTGAACGCTTCGCCCTACCATCTCAACAAACAGGCCACGCGCTATGACATGGTGCGCGACCGCATCGCCGATACCGGGATGGCGGTGGTGTATGCCAATCTGGTGGGCGGGCAGGACGAGCTGGTGTTCGACGGCGGCTCGTTTGCGATGGACAGCGAGGGGCGGTTGACCCAGCAGTTTGCGGCGTTTGAAGAAGTGTTGGGTTTCGTTGAATTTGCCAATGGCCAGCCGGTGAAGGGCACGCTGGAAGAAGTCGAGAAAGACGAAGCCAGCATCTACCGCGCGCTGTGTCTGGGCGTACACGACTACATCACCAAGAACAAATTTCCCGGCGTGTTGCTGGGCTTGTCCGGCGGCATCGACTCCGCGCTGACGCTGGCGGTGGCGGTGGATGCGCTGGGCGCGGACAAGGTGCGCGCGGTGATGATGCCGTCGCCTTACACCGCGCAAATCAGCATAGCCGATTCGCGCGAGATGGTGAAATTGCTCGGCGTGCGCTACGAAGAGCTGAATATTCTGCCGGCCTTCATCGCGCTGGAAGGCACGCTGTCGCCGTTGTTTCATGGCTTGCCCGCCGACACCACCGAAGAAAATCTGCAAGCGCGCATTCGCGGTGTGTTGCTGATGGCGCTGTCCAACAAGAGCGGCTCGCTGGTGCTGACCACCGGCAATAAATCCGAGATGACCGTGGGCTACGCCACGCTATACGGCGACATGGCGGGCGGTTTCGCGGTGCTCAAGGATGTGAGCAAAACCTGGGTGTATCGCCTGTCCAACTGGCGCAACACGCAAGGGCGCGTGATCCCCGAACGCATCATCACCCGACCGCCCAGCGCCGAGCTGAAACCGGATCAAACCGACCAGGACAACCTGCCGCCTTACGACGTGCTGGATGCGGTGATGGCCTGTTATGTCGAGCAGAACATGAACATCGCCGACATCGTGGCGCAGGGCTTCGCCGAGGCCGACGTGTTGTGCGTGGTGAGGTTGATCCGCATCGCCGAATACAAACGCCGTCAAGCGCCGGTTGGCGTGCGTATCACCGATAGAGGCTTCGGCAAAGATTGGCGCTATCCGATCACGGTGCGTTATCAGGACGGATTTTGAGCGCCATTTCAATATTAGAAAACCCTGATATACTTTGGCGCAAGCAGCTTGGGGTTTCTCTAAACAATATTGAAAGGGGTTATTCATGAATCCGCACAAAAAATTTCATCTGGTATTTTCTGTGGTGATGGCCGCGTTTATGGTGTTTATCATGACGTTCATCATCACGCTGGCCAACGTGGGTTGGATAGAGGGGTTTGTTCGTCTATGGCTGAAGGCTTTTGCCATCGCCTACTTCATCGCCGTGCCCGTCATCTTTTTCCTGGCCCCCATCGCCCGCAAGTTGACGGGACGGATTCTCGGCGTGCCCGCTTAATTCGGAAATCTGAACAATGGATAAGCAACCCGCGACCGACTTTCACGCCCGCCTCAACGGCAGGTTTTACAGCCTCCTGCAATGGGCTGATCTGGATGCGTTCTGGGGGCGGGTGAAAAGCGGCGAATGGTATTTTTACCAAGTGGGCGAAACGTTGCCGGAGCAGACGTTGGGTGGCGAGGCGCTCGCACTGCGCGTGGATGCGTTGAACAAACTGCTGCGCGACGACCACGATTGCAGCGTATGCGGCATCGTTTATGCCGATCATCTGGAGCAACCCACTCTAATCAAAGTTTATGACCCCAACACGCTGGGGTCTTCATGCAGCTCAACCTCGACCCCGCCGCGCTGGATACTCAGCACCGCGCCGCCCGCGCACATAGACAACCACGCCCCCACGCCCAACAACCGCAGACGCTGGTGGCAGGTGTTTCAATCGGCGTGAAAAATGTAGGAGCGAGCTTGCTCGCGAATG
>JAGVNQ010000033.1 GCA_020053195.1 Sideroxydans sp. | reverse complement strand
TTCCCGCGAACGCGGGAATCCAGCGATCAAACATTCCGCGAAGCGGACAAACCCCGGTTGTCCCGCTTCACGGGGCTTTTCATATTTGGCTGGATTCCCGCGTTCGCGGGAATGACGGGTTGGTTGTTGAGTGGTTTCAGTTTGCGAGGAGTCTGACATGGCCGAAATCCTGAAACGCAACAAAGCACTCGCGGTGAATCCGCTCAAGGCCAGCCAGCCGGTGGGTGCGTCGCTGGCTTTTCTCGGCATCAATCGCGCGATCCCGATGTTGCATGGTTCGCAGGGTTGCACCGCGTTCGGCAAAGTATTTTTTGTGCGCCATTTCCGCGAGCCGATTCCGTTGCAGACCACGGCGATGGATCAGGTTTCGACGGTGATGAACGCGGACGAGAATGTGATCCTCGGTTTGAAAGCCATTTGCGAAAAAAGCAATCCGGCGTTGATTGGTTTGCCTACTACCAGTTTGTCGGAGACGCAGGGCACGGACATTAAACGGCTGGTGAAAGATTTCTACATTGCGCATCCCGAGTTCGCGCACATTCCTGTCGTGCCGGTGAATACGCCGGATTTTTCCGGGTGTTTGGAGAGTGGGTTTGCGTTGGCGGTGAAGGCGGTGTTGGAGGTTTTGATTCCACAACGCGACCCCATCCCCTCCCCAACCCTCCCCTTGAAGGGGAGGGAGTCAGGACACCTTCCCCTTCAAGGGGAAGGCAGGGATGGGGATGGGGTAAGTCGTGTCGGCAAACGCAAAAAACAAGTCAACGTGCTCGTCGCATCTTTCCTAACCCCCGGCGATATCGAGCACATCAAAGAGTTGATCGAAGCCTTCGGCCTGCGTCCGCTGGTGTTGCCCGACTTGGGCGATTCGCTCGACGGACATCTCACCGACATGGACACCAGTCCGGTGACGTTGGGCGGTACTCCAGTGTCGGAAATTTCCAGCATGAACGAGTCCATTGCCACGCTGGTGCTGGGCAATTCTTTGTTCGACGCGGCGGATTATTTGAAGCAGCAAACCGGCGTGCCGGATTATCGTTTTCACAGCCTGATGGGGCTGGATGCGGTGGATAGTTTTGTGGCGACGCTGGCTGACATTAGCGGCAAGCCGGTGCCGGAAAAAATCGAGCGTCAGCGCGCGCAGTTGCAGGACGCGATGGTGGATGCGCATTTCATGCTGGGCTTCGCGCGCGTGGCCATCGCCGCCGATCCTGATCTGCTGTACGGCATGGCGCGGCTGGTGACGGAGATGGGCTGCGAGGTGGTGGCGGCGGTCGCACCCGCGCGCGCCAACATTCTCAACGATGTGGCGGCGGCGCAAGTCGCTATCGGCGATCTGGAAGATTTGGAAGTTGCCGCAAAGCGCAATGGCGCGCAACTGGTCATCAGCAATTCACACGCCAAAGAAACTGCTCGGCGTTTAGGTGTGCCGCTGCTGCGCGCGGGCTTCCCGCAATACGATTTGGTCGGCGGTTATCAGCGGCTGTGGGTCGGCTACAAAGGCACGCGCCAGGCGCTGTTCGATCTGGCGAATTTGGTGGTGGAACATCATGGGCAGCATGAGGCGGAGCCATTCGTTTCGATGTATCACAGGGAAAAGAGTCATGCGCCATCTGCGCCTAATCGACACTAAGGAGCACGCCATGACGGTGAAGATTGCGTTTGCCACCAGCGACCGGCGCGCGGTGAATCAGCATTTCGGCGCGGCGGAATCGTTTGCGATTTACGAAGTGGGCGCGCACGAAACGCGCTTGATTGAGGTGGCCGAATTTATCGAAACCGCGATGGACGGCCACGACGGCAAACTCGCGGCCAAAGTCGAGCTGCTGGGCGATTGCGCGGCGGTGTATTGCAATGCGGCGGGTACGTCGGCGATCCAGCAATTGTTGGCGAAACACATCCAGCCGATGCGCGTGGACGAAGGCACGCCCATCGACGAACTAATGTGCGGCCTGCAAAAAAATCTGGTCAACGATCCGCCGGTGTGGATGGCGAAACATTTAAAGAAACAAACGGGCGGCAAGGATTTTGCGGCGGACGAGGAGTGGCAGGAATGATTGAGACCAGCGCACGCGTAGTTTCATCACACAACGGCACGGTGCTGGTCGAACCGACGGTGCAATCCGGCTGTGGCGGCTGCGGTTCGCGCGAGGTGTGCGGCGTGTCGGGCTTGGGCAAATATTTTTCCGGCGCGCGAAAAACCATCGCGGTGAAGTGTGATGCGAGTGTGCGCGCGGGTGACGAGTTGCAGCTAAGTATGAGCGAAGGCGACATGCTCAAGGCTGGGATGCTGGCGTATCTGTTGCCCAGTGTGCTGGCGCTGGTCGGCGCGGGTGTCGCTTCAAGCTGGGGCGATGTGGCGGCGGTTGTTGGCGCGGCGGCGGGAATCGCGTTGGGATTTTTGCTGGGGCGGCTGTCGGGCTGGGTGCCGCAGATGGTGGCGAAAAAAATGTAGGTGTTTTGTAGGGTGCGCTGTGCGCACCATGGTGCGTAAACGCACCCTACGAGTTTGAGTTTTCGGATTAACAAAAAAGGAGATTTACCATGAACCAGGCAGTCGCAGCAGATCCGTTGTTGTCCACCGATTTCATCCAGGAGATGGTCAAGCAAATGCGCGCCATCGACAGCTACGGCAATTACGACGGCTGGTCGGTGGAGAAGATTCTCGCGCCTTATGTGGTGACCAAAGAGCAGCGGCGCGAGATGCCCATCATCGGCGATCCAGACGAAATTTTGATCGCGCGTATCAAGGCGTTTTACAACGCGGTGTCTTCGCTGATCGAAAAAGAATGCGGGCTGATGGCCTCGCCCGTGGTCAACATCAACCACGAAGGTTTCGGTCGCGTGCTCATCACCGTGGGCAAGCTGGTGGTGATGGACAAAACACTGCGCGACGTACATCGCTACGGCTACGAAAGTTTGTCGAAGATGAAGGATGAGGGCGACAAGCTGTTGTCGGTGGCGCTGGAAATTATCGGCAAATACCCGGAAGTGGCGGGGATGTAAATCTGGATTGAGGAGTGGGGGTTGAGGATTGAGTCAAACACAAAACCTGATTCCTCCGTGCCGCCCTGTTCATGGGTGAGCCAGTGGCAAAGGGGCGCTGGCGTGGCGCTTTCTCTGCGATGGGACAAGCAGGCAACCTCCGCCTGACTGACGCTCATCAAAGAGTGAGTTGGAGAAGTTAGGGTTTGGCTCAATCCTCAATCCCAAATCCTCAATGCTCTCCGTAGGAGAAAACAATGACCGAAGACGAACTAAAAGCCCTCGACAAAGAAGTCAAAAAACTCAAACGCATTTCCAGCGAATGGGCGGGGCAGTTGCATGACTTGGTGGAGGAACGTTTGCCCGCCGGGTATCAGGAAATTCCCGCTATCGCGCAATCTACTTACGACGCTTGCCAAGCCTGGGCGGAAGCAAACGCAAAATTAACCGCAGCACAGAAATGAAAAAAGAAATCAGCCACGGATACACACGGATGAAACACGGATAAAACCAAATAATTAGCTATCTCGTTCCCTCCCCCTTGCAGGGGGAGGGCTAGGGTGGGGGTAGAAACGTTTCCGTCCCACGACTCTACCCCCATCCCAACCTTCCCCCTGCAAGGGGGAAGGAGTGAGTTGGCTCTAATGGAATTTTCGGGATAAAACCAGAAGCAAAACAAGTTTTGATTTTCATCCGTGTTCCATCCGTGTTCATCCGTGGCTAAGTTGAAATTTTTTTGAAATGTAAAGGAAGAGTTATGTCTCACATCACCGGCATCACCCGGGGCGGCACCCCCTACACCCCGCTGTTTATCACCGCGTTGAACGCTGCCAACTGCATCGGCTGTGGCCGCTGCTACAAAGTCTGTCCGCGCAAAGTGTTCGAGTTGGTCGAGCGCAGCGAGGACGACGAAAACTACGACGAGGACGAAGACAACAGCATGGTGATGACGCTCGCCGACGCGCTCGATTGCATCGGCTGCGGCTCGTGCGGTCGCGTGTGCCCCAAGCAATGCCAGACGCATCAGCCGATGCCGGTGGGAGCTTAACGATGGCGAAGCCAGCCAGACACGTGTTCATCTGTTCGCAAAATCGTCCCGCCGGACATCCGCGCGGTTCGTGCGGGCAAAAAGGGTGCAGCGAAGTGATGGACGAATTCCTGCAACAGTGGCAGCAGCGCCAGTGTTTCGCCCAAGTGCTGGTGACCCCCAGCAGTTGCATCGGCCCGTGCGGCATGGGGCCGAACGTGTTGGTTTATCCCGAAGGCGTTTTGTACAGCAACGTCAGCAAAGCGGATGTGAGCGAAATATTCGACCAACATCTGCTCGGCGGCAACGCGGTGGAGCGGCTGAAAGCGCCGGCTTACATCTGGTAATGGCCGAGCTTCCTGCCGCCCAGCAAATTATCGGCGTGCGTCTGGTGCGGGCATTGCAACAAGGCGCGGCGTTATACACCGCGCCGCAAGCTCAGCCTAAAATTGCCCTCGACGCAGTGCGCTTCAGCCGCGTCATCGACCCCGGCAACCAGTTGCCCGGCTACGAAGGCGTGTGGCGCAACGCGCGCGACGAACGTTGCGGCTACGTGGCGTTTAACAGCGACGGCAGCTTCTACGCCGAATACGATTTGTTCTGCGCCCACCCGCGCGACCCGCGCTGGTTCGTCGAAATGATTACCGCCTGGGGACGCGACGAAACGCTGCGCTGCGAAGCGAAAATGATTCCGAGTTTGTGAGGTTGATGATGAGCAAATTTCAAATGGGCGACATGGTGTTCGCCGCGCAAGACCTCTACAACGAAGCGCTGGAAGAAACCGGCGACAGCGCCATCCCCGGCATCGCGCCCGATGCACTACTGGTCGCCACCGGCGCGCGCGGCGTGGTGGTGAATGTCGGGCACGTGCAAGAAATGCCGGAAGAAGAAATTTTTCTGGTGCGCTTCGAGACGGATGCGGAAGGAACGTTGGGCGAACCGATAGGGTGTTTGGCGGAGGAGTTGAACGGGGCTTGAAGTAGGGTGGGCACGTTTCATGTGCCCACCCTACCAATTTTCCACAAGGCACTGCCCGAAGAAGCGCGCCAATGCTCGATCTACGCGAAGCGTATCGGGTAGATCGCCTATTCATGCGCTTCTCCACGAGATTGGGTTTTGTAGGGTGCGCCTGCGCACCATTCGGAGCACTACACCACTCTTCACATAGCCGTGGCAGTTCGCAACCGGATTCTCGCCCGCTCGAATTCCGTCACATCGCTCACATTGACAGGTATTGCAATAATCTCAACCTATGCGAGTCATCACCAACCGCCGCCTGCTGGAATTTTCCGCGATTCACCACGATGCCGCTGGTTCGCTGCAAGCGTGGCGCAAGGCTGTGGAAAGTAGCGAGTTCTGGAATTTTGCCGATTTGCGGAATGCGATCTACGTCATGTGGTTGATGGCGATTCCTTTGGCTTCGAGGTCGCCTGACTGCCAACACACGGGGCGGCGCAGCGCGGGAATGACGAAGGAGTTGCATTGGATTGGCGACAGAACAATCGCTCTCTATGATGCGTCAGCCTTTCCCAAAACTTGAGTAAGGAAACCTGACCATGCAACCAGCCATTATTGAAGAGCACGAAATCCGCCGCGTTTACGACGAAGCCATTGAGACGTGGCTGTTTTCGGTCATAGACATTATTCGAGTTCTTACCTAATCGGCTGACAACCAAACCGCCAGAAAGTATTGGAAGGTGCTGGAGGGGCGGTTGGATAAGGAAGGCAGCCAACTGGTAACAAACTGTTAGCAGTTGAAAATGGCCGCCGAGGACGGCAAACAGCGCTTGACCGATGTAGCCACCGCCGAAACCTTGCTGCGGCTGGTGCAGTCTGTGCCCAGCCCGAAGGCGGAGCCGATCAAGCTGTGGCTGGCGAAGGTGGGTTGCGAGCGGATGCAGGAGATGGCTGACCCGGCGCTGTCGCTGGAGCGCGCCCGCGAGACTTGGCAGAAGCATGGGCGTAGCGAGAAGTGGATTCAGCAGCGCATGACCGGGCAGGAGACGCGCAACAAGTTGACCGATTACTGGAAGGGGCACGACATCAAGGAAGGTGAGGAATACGTGATTCTCACCAACATCATTCATCAGGAATGGGCGGGGGTGGACGTTAAAACCCACAAGACGATGAAGAGCCTGAAGTCGCAAAACCTGCGCGACCACATGAGTGAGGCGGAGCTAATCTTCACCGCGCTGGCAGAGCTTTCCACACGGCAGATCGCGGAGAGTGTGGATGCTTCTGGCATGAACGAGAACGAGGCGGCGGCTAAGACCGGTGGTGGTATTGCCAAAAGGGCGCGGTTGGAACTGGAAGGGAAGACGGGCAGGCGGGTGGTGTCGTCTGAAAATTATTTGCCGCTGGGGATGAAGAAGTTGGCGGAGAAATAATTCTGAGAACTAGCAGTTGCGCTCCGACAACTTCATGCAACGGCAAGCAGGATGCGCTGTTCCCTCACCCCAACCCTTCTCCCGGTGGGAGAGGGACTTTACCTCCTTCTCCCATTGGGAGAAGGGCTGGGGATGAGGGTTTGCACTATGGATGAAAAGCGGGCTGGATTACCTTTGCCCAAGGTGTGACACACTCAACCCCTGACCGGCTTCACCAGCGATGCGGCCAGCTTGGCGCGACGGCGTGCTTCGTCGGTGTCGTCCGCATTGCACACGGCAACGCCCATGCGGCGTTTGAGGAAGCTTTCGGGTTTGCCGAACAGGCGGATGTCGGATTCCGGCACGGTGAGGGCTTTTGCCACGCCTTCGAAGGCGATGCCTTTTTCTGCCAGTCCGCCGTAGATCACCGCCGATGCGCCGGGGCGGCGCAGTTCGGTGTTCACCGGCAGGCCGAGGATGGCGCGCGCGTGCAATTCAAATTCCGACTGGCGTTGGGTGGCGAGGGTGACCAGGCCGGTGTCGTGCGGACGCGGGCTGACTTCGGAGAACCACACTTCGTCGCCCCGGATGAACAGTTCCACGCCGAAGATGCCGCGCCCGCCCAAGGCGGCGGTCACTTTGCCCGCCATGTCGCGCGCGCGCTGCAATGCCACGGGCGACATGATTTGCGGCTGCCACGATTCGACGTAGTCGCCCGACACTTGCACATGGCCGATGGGTTCGCAGAAGAAAGTTTCCACTTGGCCGGATTCACCGATGGCGCGCACGGTGAGCTGGGTGATCTCGTATTCAAAATCGACGAAGCCTTCCACGATAACGCGCGCTTCTTTGACGCGGCCGGATTTCAGGGCGTAGTCCCACGCGGTTTGCACGTCTTGCTGTCCGCGCAACAAGGACTGGCCTTTGCCGGAAGAAGACATCACCGGCTTGACGATGCAGGGGAAGCCGATGCCGCCGTCGATGGCGGCTTGCAGCTCTTCCAGCGAACTGGCGAAAACGTATTGGGAGGTCGGCAAGCCGAGTTCTTCGGCGGCGAGGCGGCGTATGCCTTCGCGGTTCATGGTGAGCTGGGCGGCGCGCGCGGTCGGGATCACTTCGGCGATTTTTTCCCGTTCGATGTCGGCCAGCACCGAGGTGGCGATGGCCTCGATTTCAGGCACCACCAGATCGGGGCGTTCCGCTTCGATCACCGCGCGCAAGGCAACCGGATCGGTCATGTTGATGACGTGCGAACGGTGCGCCACCTGCATGCCCGGCGCATCGGCATACCTGTCCACCGCGATCACTTCCACCCCCAGACGTTGCAAAGCGATGACGACTTCTTTGCCCAGCTCGCCCGCTCCCAAGAACAATACTTTGGTGGCGGACGGGCTGAGCGGTGTGCCGATACGGGAGAGATGGTTGGTTGTCATGATGGTGAGTGGTGAGTTGAATTTAGGGGATGCGATGGTAGCTTGATATTTGCCTGTTGGACAAGCCGTGTAGATGCCCGTCAAATGGCGATCCGCACCATGCACCCGCTGAAGATGCCCGTATTTGCTGGCTTGCGGGCAAGCCGGTTTTTCAGGTTTTATGCGCCGACGCGGCGGCAGTAGCAATACACGAATGATTGCACCGTGCCGGACGGCGTGTGGTGTTCCTCCTTGCGGTGGTCGAGCAGCACGAATGGCTCTCCGAACTGGCCGTGTAATTCAGTGAGGTAAACCCCCGGCTATGCCGGGGGACTCAAAGGGTTTGACAAATGCGG
>JAGVNQ010000221.1 GCA_020053195.1 Sideroxydans sp. | reverse complement strand
CTGAACCCATTCCTATCTGGTGCTCGTCATCCACCATGCGCACTTCCAGCGTGGCGGTGCGCCCCAGAATATCTTTGGCGCGCGCGGTGTCCTGCACGCCGGGCAGTTGCACCACGATGCGGTCCGCACCCTGCTGCTGGATTACCGGCTCGGACACACCCAGTTCGTTCACGCGGTTGCGCAAGGTCACCAGATTTTGCTGCACCGCCGATTCCTGGATGCGGATTTGTTCTTGCTGCCTGAGCGTGGCGCGCAGCAGGAATTCGCCGCCTTCTTCTTTGGTGTTGAATTCCAATCCGCCGAAACGCTGCTTGAGTTCCGTTTCGCCTTTGTCGCGTGCATCGGCATCACGGAATTTGGTGGTGATGGAAGTGCTGTCGCGGCTCACGCCGGAATAGGCGATGTTAGCCTCGCGCAAAGTGCTGCGGATGTCGCCGGATGAAGACTCCAGCGCTTTATCCATCGCGCCTTTCATGTCGATCTGCAACAGGAAATGCACGCCGCCGCGCAAGTCCAGACCCAGATACATGGGCAATGCGCCCAAGCCGGTCAGCCATTGCGGCGAACGCGCCAGCAAGTTGAGCGCCACCATATAGTCGTCGCCCAACTGCGCGCGCAACACGTCTTTGGCTTTGATCTGGGTATCGGTGTCGGCAAAACGCGCCTTGACGCTGGTGGAATCCAGCGACATGGCATCGGGAGCCAGTTGCGCGGACTTCAGCACTTCTTCCACCCGCGCCAGCAATTGAGCATCCGCCTTCAGGCTGGCGCGCAGCGGCATCACTTGCACCGCAGGCGCTTCGCCGTAAAAGTTGGGGAGGGTGTAAATCAGGCCCAGCACCAGCGCAAACAGCACCAGCAGGTTTTTCCACAGCGGGTAGTGGTTCATTGCGACACCTTAATTTTGCAGCGGGATTAAAGAGACTTGATCGTACCTTTGGGCAGCACGTTCTGGATGGCCGCTTTTTGCACTTGAACCACCACGTTGTCGGCGATCTCGACACCCACGTTTTCTTCGCCCACCTTGGTCACTTTGCCGAGGATGCCGCCTATGGTGATGACTTCATCACCTTTTTGCAGCGCTTCCATCATGACCTTGTGTTCCTTGGCGCGTTTTTGCTGCGGGCGCAGAACGAGGAAATAAAACACCGCCAACAGCGCGATCAAAGGCAGAAATTCCAGGAAACCGCCGCCTTGCGGGGCTGCTGCACCTTCGGCGTAGGCGTTGCTGATAAACAATTCGCTGACAGAAATCATTTGTATCTTCTCCGGGCTAAAAATCAAAGGGGCGCATTCTAACATGGAAGGTGTGACTGTTTTGCTACGCGGTGACTCACAAACCGGCGCGCGCGTGTTTGAACTCCGCCTGAAACTCGGCATAACGTCCGGCCTCGATGGCAGCGCGAATGTTTTGCATCAGTTCCTGGTAGTAGTGCAGGTTGTGGATGGTGTTCAGGCGCGCACCGAGGATTTCGCCGAGACGGTGCAAATGATGCAGATAAGCACGGGTAAAGTTGCGGCAGGTATAGCAAGAACATTGCGGGTCTAGCGGGCCGGTATCCATGCGGTATTGCGCGTTTTTGATGCGCACGTCGCCGAAGCGGGTGAACAGATGACCGTTGCGCGCATTGCGCGTCGGCATCACGCAGTCAAACATATCTATGCCCTGCCCCACCGCTTCCACCAGGTCTTCCGGCGTGCCCACGCCCATCAGGTAGCGCGGTTTGTCTTGCGGCAGTTGCGGCGCGGTGTGTTTCAGGATGCGCAACATGTCGTCTTTCGGCTCGCCCACCGATAAGCCACCGATGGCAAAACCATCGAAGTTGATGTCTTTCAATCCCTCCAGCGATTCGTCGCGCAGATGCTCGTGCATGCCGCCCTGCACAATGCCGAACAGCGCATTGGGATTGCCTTCGTGCGCTTTTTTGCTGCGCTCCGCCCAGCTCAAACTGAGGCGCATGGATACGCCCGCTACTTGCTCGTCCGCCGGATACGGCGTGCATTCGTCGAAGATCATCACGATGTCGGAATTCAGCACGCGCTGGATACGCATGGATTCTTCCGGCGACAGGAAGCATTTATCGCCGTTCACCGGCGAGCGGAACTCCACGCCGCCGCCAGTAATTTTGCGCAACGCGCCCAGACTGAATACCTGAAAACCACCGGAGTCGGTGAGGATGGGGCCGTCCCAGCTCATGAACTGATGCAAGCCGCCGTGCGCCGCGATGACTTCCAGACCTGGGCGCAGCCACAAGTGAAAAGTGTTGCCAAGCACGATGTGCGCGTCTATGTCTTTCAACTCCTGCGGCGACATCGCCTTCACCGTGCCGTAAGTGCCCACCGGCATAAAGGCCGGGGTTTCCACCTTGCCGTGCGCCAGTTCCACGGTACCGCGTCTGGCTGCGCCTGAGGTATTGTGTAGAGTAAATTTCATTATCTTTGCTCAAACTGGAAAAAATCAATTTCACGCGGAGGCGCGGAGAACGCGGAGAAACCCACCACTCCGTTTTTCTCCGCGCCTCCGCGTGACAATAATCATGTGTCTAGAGGGTAATCATCATTGCATGAAAGCAAACTAACCATTCCGCTCAATCAACATTGCATCGCCGTAACTGAAGAAACGGTATTCCTGATCCACCGCATGGCGGTACGCAGCCAGCAGTTTAGCCATGCCGCCGAAGGCGCACACCAACATGAGTAAGGTGGAGCGCGGCAAATGGAAGTTGGTCAGCAGCACGTCAATCACCTTGAAACGATAGCCGGGAGTGATGAAGATGCGCGTCTCGCCTGAGCCTGCGACCAGTTCGCCGCCAGCCGCCGCGCTTTCCAGCGCGCGCAAGCTGGTTGTACCAACCGCCACCACACGCCCGCCGCTGACCTTGGCTTGCTTGATGGCATCCACTGTGGCTTGCGGCACGGTGTAGCGTTCGCTGTGCATCACGTGATCCGCCACGTTTTCGGCGCGCACCGGTTTGAATGTGCCCGCGCCGACATGCAGGGTGACATAGGCGATCTGCACGCCCTTGGCGCGCAGCGTATCCAGCATAACCTGATCGAAGTGCAGCCCCGCCGTGGGCGCAGCCACCGCGCCCTGTTCGCGCGCGAACACGGTTTGATAACGCTCATCGTCTTCTGCTTCGGCTGCGTGCGTGATGTAAGGCGGCAACGGCAGCTTGCCGTAACGTTCCAGCACATCATCCACCGCCTCGTCGCATTCAAAGCGCAGATGAAAAAATTCGCCCGCACGCCCCAATACCAGAACTTGTATCGCATCGGACAACAGAAAGCGGCTACCCGTTTTTGGGGTTTTGCTGGCGCGCACCTGCGCCAGCACCTCATGCTCATCCAGCACGCGCTCGACCATCACCTCAATCTGCCCGCCGGTCTGTTTCGCGCCGAACAAACGCGCCTTTAATACGCGCGTGTCGTTCAATACCAGTACATCATGTTCGTTTAACCATTGCGGCAAATCGGTGAAGCTGCTGTCGTGCAGCACTTTACCGACCAGCAGCAAACGGCTCGCCCCGCGCTTTGCTGGCGGATGCTGGGCAATCAATCTTTCCGGCAATTCGAAATCAAAATCTTCGGTGCGCATACCCTGAAAATACAACGACAAAAATAAAGGCGCGCATTGTAGTTGATGGAGTGGGGCGTTTCATGGATAATTCGCGGCCTTCCCATGCCGGGGTGATGGAACTGGTAGACGTGCTGGACTCAAAATCCAGTGCCTGAAAGGGCGTGGGGGTTCGATTCCCCCCCCCGGCACCAAATTAAAAGGCAGGCCTCGTGCCTGCCTTTTTTATTTCGTTTAAAATCGCGCCATGATCTGGAAACCCCACGCCACTGTCGCCGCCGTCCTCGAACAGGATGGCAAGTTCTTACTGGTGGAAGAACACACCCCGCAAGGCCTGCTATTCAACCAACCCGCCGGACACTGGGAGGCCAACGAAACGTTGCCTGCCGGAGCGGTGCGCGAAGTATTGGAAGAATCGGCCTACGATTTTGAGCCGGAGTTTTTGATCGGCGTTTATCGCTGGCATTCGACCGCTTCCGACACTACCTACCTGCGCTTCGCGTTCGGCGGACGCATTCTCGCGCACCACCCTGAACGTGCATTGGATAAGGGCATTGTGCGCGCCGTGTGGATGACCCCGGAAGAAATCCGCGCCACCCAAAATCGCCACCGCAGCCCGCTGATTCTGCGTTGCGTGGAAGATTATCTGGCGGGCAAACGTTTTCCGCTCGATCTCATCACACATTATGAGTAGCGTGGTAGCCCACGCCCCTCTCCCCAACCCTCTCCCGCATGCGGGAGAGGGGGCAATAGTGAAGGGCACTCTTAAATCCCCGTGCTGTGTCGTCGTCGGCCTGTCCGGCGGCGTGGACTCTGCGGTCACCGCCTTGTTGTTAAAACAGCAGGGTTACGAAGTCATCGGCCTGTTCATGAAGAATTGGGAAGACGATGACGACAGCGAATATTGTTCCTCGCGCGAAGACCTGAACGATGCCGTGTCGGTGGCCGACACTATCGGCATTCCGATCGAAGCGGTGAATTTCGCCAAGGAATACAAAGACCGTGTGTTCAATTATTTCCTGCGCGAATACGAGGCCGGGCGCACGCCCAACCCGGATATTTTATGCAACTCGGAAATCAAGTTCAAAGCGTTTCTCGATCACGCCATCCGCTTGGGTGCGGACAAGATCGCCACCGGTCATTACGCGCAAGTGCGCGAAGTTGATGGGTCGTTTCAATTACTAAAAGCCAGTGACGACAGCAAAGATCAAAGTTATTTTCTGCACCGCCTGAACCAGCAACAACTGAGCAAAGCCATGTTCCCGCTGGGACAAATACTCAAATCGCAAGTGCGCGACATCGCGCGCGAACACCATTTATCCAACCACGCGAAGAAGGACAGCACCGGCATTTGTTTTATCGGCGAGCGCCCGTTCCGCGAATTTTTGACGCAGTATCTGCCGACCAAACCGGGCGATATGGTCACGCCGGAAGGCAATATCGTGGGACAACATATCGGCCTGTCGTTCTACACCATCGGCCAGCGCCAAGGGCTTGGCATTGGCGGTTCGCGCGACACCACGGGTGAGCCTTGGTTTGTGGCGGGCAAGGATATGCCGCGCAACCGCTTGATCGTGGTGCAAGGGCACGACCACCCGCTACTGCTCAACCCGCAACTGGAAGCGCTGGACATGCACTGGATCAGCGGTCATGCGCCCGACACGTTGCGCGCTTACGCGGCCAAAACGCGCTATCGCCAGCAGGACGCGGCGTGCCATATATCGCTGGCCGACGACAGCGCCCGCTTCGCTTTTGATGAGGCGCAATGGGCGGTGACCCCCGGCCAATCCGTGGTGGCTTACGACGGCGAAATCTGTCTGGGCGGCGGCATCATCAAATAATCTGCGAGGAACAACCATGACCGAACATATCAGCCCCGAAAACATCCGTTTGTTGCTGGTGCTAATCGCCACCGTGCTCGCGCATTTTCTTGCCCGGCGATTTTTCCAGCGCGCGGAAAACCTCGCCGCACACACCGACAATATCTGGGACGATTCGTTGGTCGCGGCGGCGCGCACGCCGTTGCCGGTGCTGATCTGGCTGGCCGGAATTTTTTACGCGCTGCACCTGATCCAGCGCCAAACCGGCGAGCCGTTGCTCGAAGATATTTCCCCCGCGCGCAGCATCGTCGTGGTGATTTGCGTCGCATGGTTTCTGCTCCGGCTGATACGCGGCTACGCCCACAACTTGGTGGATTCGCGTTTGCGCGCGGGCGCGGAAGTGGATTCCACCACGGTGGACGGCCTGAACAAATTGTCGCGCATCGCGGTGATCGTGATTGCCGGGCTGGCGATTATCCAGACATTGGGCTTCAGTATTTCCGGCGTGCTGGCCTTCGGCGGCATGGGCGGCATCGCAGTGGGTTTCGCGGCCAAGGATTTGCTGGCGAATTTTTTCGGCGGGCTGATGATCCACCTTGACCGGCCTTTCAAGGTGGGCGAAAGAATCCGTTATGCGCAGCAACAAATCGAAGGGACGGTGGAACACATCGGCTGGCGGAAAACGATACTGCGCTCCCCCGACAGAACCGCCATTTTCGTACCCAATTCCTTGTTCATCTCCAGCGTGCTGGAAAACCCATCGCGCATGTCGCACCGCCGCATTTTTGAAACCATAGCCCTGCGCTACGACGACCTGGACAAGATGAGCGCCATCGTCGAAGACGTGGAAGCCATGCTGCACAACCATCCCGACATCGACGCGGCACAAGCGATTGTGGTGGGATTCGACCAGTTCGCCGACTCCTCGCTCAATTTCACGGTGCAGGCATTTTGCCCGGTCACCGATGGCGCAAAATTTCAGGCGAGCAAACAGGATGTCCTGCTGAAAATCGCCGCCATCGTGTCCAAACACGGTGCGCAAATGGCCTTCCCCACGCGCACGCTATACCTCAACCCGACACCGCCCTGAGCCGGTTTCACGTAAAATGCGCCTCTAATTTTTTCGGATAAACACACCATGACTTATTCTGCACTCACCGCACTCTCCCCTCTCGACGGGCGTTATCAAGGCAAAGTTGAAGCCCTGCGCGGCTATTTCAGCGAATACGGGTTGATCCGTTTCCGCGTGCTGATCGAGATCGAATGGTTGAAGGCGTTGAGTGCCGAATCCGGCATTAAAGAGCTGCCGCCGTTCTCAGCCGCAACGGTCGCGCAACTCGACCAGCTTGCCGCGCAGTTTTCCAAAAGTGATGCCGAGCAGATCAAAAACATAGAGAAACGCACCAACCACGACGTGAAAGCCATCGAATACTGGATGCGCGACAAACTTTCCACCAACCCGGAAACCGCGTCGGCGCTGGAATTCATCCATTTCGCCTGCACCTCGGAAGACATCAACAACCTGTCGCACGCGATGATGCTCAACCACTCGCGCCGCGAAGTGATGCTGCCCATGCTGCAAACCCTGATCGAAAAACTGACCGCCATCGCGCACCAACTGGCCGATGTGCCCATGTTGTGCCGCACCCACGGCCAGACCGCCACGCCCAGCACCATGGGCAAAGAAATGGCCAACGTGGTGCATCGCCTGCGCCGCGCCCACTCGCGCATCGCGGCGGTGGAAGTGCTGGGAAAAATCAACGGTGCGGTGGGCAATTACAACGCGCATTTGTCGGCCTACCCCGAGGTGGATTGGGAAAATTTCGCGCAGAAATTCGTCGAAGCGCGCGGCCTGACCTTCAACCCCTACACCATCCAGATCGAACCGCACGACTGCATGGCCGAACTGTACGATGCCTACGCGCGCACCAACACCATCCTGATCGACCTCAACCGCGACATCTGGAGTTACATCTCGCTGGGCTATTTCAAACAAAAAGTCGTGGCGGGCGAAGTCGGCTCCTCCACCATGCCGCACAAGGTCAACCCGATTGATTTTGAAAATTCCGAAGGCAACCTCGGCCTGGCCAATGCCATGCTGAAACACCTGTCGGAAAAACTGCCCATCTCGCGCCAGCAGCGCGACCTCACCGACTCCACCGTATTGCGCAACATGGGCGTGGCGCTGGGCTACACCTTGCTCGCCTACGAATCCTGCCTCAAAGGCCTAGGCAAACTCGAAGCCAACCCGCAACGTCTGGCGGAAGAGCTGAACAACAGCTGGGAAGTGCTGGCCGAACCCATCCAAACCGTGATGCGCCGCTACAACGTGCCCGATGCCTACGACAAACTGAAAGAACTCACACGCGGCAAAGGCGGCATCAACAAGGAAAGCCTCGCGGCTTTCATCCAGACGCTGGATATTCCCGTCAGCGAAAAACTGCGTTTGAGCGAATTGTCTCCGGCGACTTACATCGGCAAAGCCGCAGAATTAGCCAAACGCATTTAGCCACTGCCTGTAGATGCCCTATCTACGGGCATCTCCATCAAGCGCATGATGTAGATCGCCTATTTACGGGCGTTCCCACGATGCATGCGCATTTTTTCGATCACCCCACACTCTCATTCGTTTCTCTCCGTCTATCCATTCCAAATGGGGTGATACCCCCTCAATTCAGAGGATACCGTTCTGACTCATTCCAGATGAAGATGCGACTGTGTCGGGAAATGAATCGGCGGTGACTCGCCCGCTTCGCGCCCGCACCATTCAGGGACGGTTCACCGGAGAAACGGCAACGTATTGTCTTTCCCGGATCGATAACACAGGGAGAAAATATAAATGCTACTCAAACTCGCACTGCGCAGAGCGGCCAAACTTGGCTTGGCGTTCACCGCCATTACCGCACTTCTTCTTGCCGGTTGCGGCGGGGGAGGTTCTTCAACACCGACCCCGACTGCCAGCACCTTGGGCGGCGTGGCGGCGGTGGGTTACCCGATTATCGGAGCGACGGTTCAGGTGCAGTGCGCTGCCGGTAGCGCGTTGAGCACGACCACCAGCAACACGGGAACTTGGCAGGTGACTTTTTCCGGGCAGACAGCGCCATGCGCGGTGCAGGTCAGCGGCGGGACGATCAACGGCGGCAGCAATACCACGAATTACCACAGCATTACGACCACAACCAGCACGAATACAGCAAACGTGTCCCCGCTCACAGATATGGTGGTGGCGAATCTGGTGGGAACATCTACCCCTGATACTTGGTTTGCCGGGTTAACCTCTAACCCCGCCCCGCTCAGCGCCATCACTTTGGCCAATATCAATGCGTCGGTTGCCAATCTGGCTGCGGCGCTACCGCAACTGCCGCTAGGTGCAAACAACCCGCTCACCATGACGTTCTCAGCCACGCCGGGCACAGTCGGTGACGATATGCTGGCTGCCCTGCAAACAGCGATGACCAATTCCGCCACCACTTACGCAACTTTGCTGGCTGATGCTTCCACGCCCGGTTTCACTGCGCCTGCGGCGAGTTTCGACACTGCGCTGACGGCGGCTTATGCGGGAACGGCCAGCGGCGGTTCGATATCCATCCCCGCCGTGCCATCCGGAGTGACAGCCACCGCCATCAGCACATCGCAAATCGACATCGTCTGGACCAACGTTTCCGGGGCTACGTCGTATAACGTTTACCGTTCGACTTCGACTGGCGTGCAAATAATCCCCGGCAACAAAATCACCTCAGGCGCAACCACCAGCAGTCCTTATGCGGACAGTATCGGACTGTCCGCCTCCACACTGTATTACTACAAAGTCACGGCGGTGAATGCGGCGGGTGAAAGCGGCGGTTCGACCGAAGTATCTGCGACGACGCAAGCTCCTGCTACCCCTGCTCCGACGATTACCAGTTTCACGCCGGGTTCGGGCGCGGTGGGGACAACGGTCACCATTACGGGAACGAATTTAACTGCCGTGACCGAAGTGCTATTTACCGGACCATCCCCCAGCACTGCATTCGCAAGCGCCACTATCGCGACACATACGGCAACCAGCATATCGGCGACAGTTCCAGCATCACTCGCGGCGGGCGACTACACCATTTCAGTTATCCATCCCGGCGGCGAACTTGCGGCGGCGGGAACGTTTACGGTGACAAGTAGCGGCGGGGGCGGAACTGGAAGCTTGATGGGAGGAGCGATTCAAGGTGTGGCACTTAATCTGAGTAAGACGGTGACCACCTTGGCTGGTTCGGGTGCTACAGGATCAGCGGACAACACAGGTATAGCTGCAACTTTTTACTATCCGTGTTGCATCGCCACTGATGGTACCAACCTGTATATGACGGATACCTATAACAACAAAATCCGCCAAATTGTCATCGCCACAGGGGTGGTCACTACCTTGGCCGGTTCGGGAATTGCCGGTGCAGTGGATGGCACAGGCACGGCGGCATCGTTTAATCATTCTCTGGGCATCACCACTGACGGCACCAATGTATATGTGTCGGATAACTACAAAATCCGCAAAATCGTGATCTCCACTGGCGTTGTCTCCACCTTGGCAGGTTCGGGTGCATACGGGTCAGCGGATGGCGCTAGTACAGCGGCTTCATTTAGTACGCCGTATGGCATCACCACTGACGGCACTAATGTGTATGCGGCGGATACACTCAACCACAAGATTCGCCAGATCGTAATCGCCACCGGCGTGGTTACCACATTGGCCGGATCGGGTGTCGCTGGCGCAGTAGATGCCTCGGGCACAGCAGCATCGTTTAACCTCCCTGCTGGCATTACCACTGACGGTACCAATCTGTATGTGACTGAAAAAGGTAACTACAAAGTCCGCAAAATCGTAATCTCCACTGGGGCTGTCACCACCTTGGCGGGTTCGGGTGTATTGGGGGCAGCGGATGGCACTGGTACGGCGGCATCATTTAGCTACCCCATGGGCATTTCTTCTGACGGCACGAACTTGTATATATCCGATCTAAATAACCACAATGTCCGCAAAATCGTAATTGCCACCGGTATTGTCACCACCGTGGCTGGTTCGGGATCTGCAGGGGCGGTAGATGCCACAGGCACAGCTGCATCGTTTTATTTCCCCTCAGGTATCACCAACGATGGAAGCAGTCTGTATGTGGCGGATACAGGAAACAACAAAATCCGTAAGATCCAGTAAGCCGCTCGATAATTTATTGCACACCAACCGCCCACCTGATGAAACTACTAGCCATCTGACTAAGCTGTCGCCCAAAAGCGACAGCAAGTCATTGGTTATTGCGTGGGCGGTTTTCTTTTAAGCGGTTTACCTCAATTACCCACCCGCATCACCCTGGCCACCACTTCGGCGCGGTTGTTCACTTCCAGTTTGGCGTAGATGCTGCGCACATGACCCGCTGCGGTGCTGGGCGCGATGCCCAGATAGGCAGACAATTCCTTGACCGTTTCGCCGCGCACGATGCGGTTCAGCACGTCTTGCTCGCGTTCGGTCAGGCGCGGCATGGACGGGTCGGCTGGTTTGGCCGCTTCGAGCGGCTTCGCGCTGAGTTGCGCCAGCACGCGGCGTGCGATGCTGGGTGCCATGGGCGGCACGCCTTCTTTCATTGCCCTGAGTTGCGCCAGCAGTTGCGTTTGCGGTTGGCTCTTGAGCAGATAACCCTGTGCCCCGGCGCGCAGGGCATCGAACAAATGCACATCATCTTCCAACAACGTCATCACCGTCACGGCGATATGCGGCGCGCTTTCGCGGATATGGCGCACCACCTCAACCCCAGAACCGTCCGGCAAACCGATATCGACCAGCGCCATGTTGAACGGGTATCGGGTCAAAGCTGCGCGCGCAGCCGCCACGCTGTCGGCATGCACGATTTCCAAATCCGGGAAAACTTCGCGCACCAGCCCTTCCACCCACAGGCGGCACTCTTCATGGTCTTCTACGATCAGGCATTTGCTCATGCGCTATCCCAATTAATTTTCAGCGAGAAGAAAAACATCGTTATGCGGCGCGCATAGCGTATATCTCCAACGGCAAAATTTCAATTTTCGCCAATGCCCCCGAATAGGCGAAACATCAGCATTCAATAATGGATTGATACTTCCATTCGTCCCGCGTCATCCCGGACAATCCGCCATTTCGCCCAATCTTTATCGGCTAAAATCAGCGCAAGCCATACATAAACCAATCAAAGTGAACTGGATCAATCTACTCAATCCCGCGCGCGATGCCAGAACCGAGGCGGCCTTATTCGAGTTGGCGCGGCGCAATGTTTTCATGGGGATTATTTCGCCCATCATCATTTCGCTGCTGATGATGCTCGGCTTCGGCGATGTGTTGCGCGGCGACAGGCTCGCACTTTGGCTGGCGCTGATGGCGCTGTCGTCGCTGCATGCCACTTATATGCATTTCGGTTTTTCCAGGTTGCCTCCCGGTAGCGTGCCGAAAGCGACCGAACTCAAGTCATGGCGGCGGCACGGTTTGTTTTTTATCACGTTCACTGGCATGGCGTGGGGGGCTGCTGGCTTGCTGTTTGTCCCCGGCCAGTTGGAGTTGAACATGTCGATACTGCTGATCTATCTGGGCGTGGCGGCGGGCGCGGTGACCACCCACGGCAGCCATTCGCAGCGCGCGCTGATGGTCGGCTTGGCCTGTTCCGGGCTGGCCATGTATCCCTTCCTGAGTGAAGGTTTCGGCGCGCACGCGCACACGCTGGGTCTGCTGCTGTTCTTTTACTTGGTGGTAATTGCCTACACCGCTTTCAGCGCGCAAAAAACTATTTTGCATTCGTTGCAATTGCAATTCGAAAACGAGGCGCTGATCCAGGAAAAAGCCATCGCCGTGCAGAAGGCGGAACGCGAGCGAATTTATCAGGATCTGCACGACGATGTCGGCGCAAAACTGTTGGGCTTGGCGATTTCGGCGCAGCGCACCAACCAGGTTCTCGAAGCCGATCTGGCGCGTTCGGCGTTGCAGGACCTGCGCGATGTGGTCTCGCGCTCGGCGCACTCCACCATTCTGCTGAGCGATCTGATCGTCGATTTGCGCGCCGAAGCCGAACAGCGCATTCACGCTTCCGGCCTGCTAATGGAATGGCAGTCTCCGTTCATGGATGCGGAAATTCATATCAGCTCCGAAGTGGCGTTGCACCTGAGCCGCATCCTGCGCGAAGCCGTCACCAACGTGCTGCGCCACGCCGGAGCCAAACGCATTACGCTGTTGGCACAAATCGAGAACGAAAATTTCGTGCTGGTGGTGGAAGACGACGGCAAAGGTTGCCCTGCAACCAACGTCAAGCAGCATCGCGGCATGAAAGGCATGCGTGCCCGCGCATCGGTTTTGAATGCCTCCCTGCAATGGGAAAACACCATTTCATCAGGTTGCCGGGTAAATCTGGTTGTGCCTTTGGGCAACTTGAGCGGCGAAATTGCCGGATGAATGTAAACCATTATTGTCTTTCGTGGCTTTCGTGTTTTTGCGAGCATCCGCTGCGCGGATTGCCTGCTTACCCCGCTTCGTGGACAAAAATAGGTTAGGGTTTAACCCGCATGCCCGCAGGCCAATAAATACGGGCATCTCCATCAAGTGCATGCGGTAGAACGCCTATTGACGGGCATGTGCGTGGATGTTGCCGACTTGTCGGCTTTACATCCACGGCCTACTCCTTGCGGGTGCTTCATGAGGTATTGTCGAGACACCAAAATATAACGCCCCGTTTCCGGGGCGTTTCAGTTTTATTTGCGTCCTGATTCCTATGCGGCAGCTTGTACCGGAATCTTTTCGCGCTTGTCGATGATGCGGTTGTATTCGTCCACATACACCAGCGTAGGATGGTATTTCTGCAATTCCAGCTCGGAGTAAATGGAGAAGGCCGCGATGATGAGAATGTCGCCCGGATCGGCTTTGTGCGCCGCTGCGCCGTTGACCGAGATAGTGCGCGAGCCGCGCTGGGCGCGGATGGCGTAAGTGCTGAAACGTTCGCCGTTGGTGACGTTGTAGATGTCGATCGCCTGATATTCCTTGATGCCGGAAGCATCCAGCAAATCGTCGTCGATGGCGCACGAACCCTCGTAATGCAGTTCAGACTGCGTCACGCGCACGCGGTGCAATTTGGCCTGTAGCATGGTTCGTTGCATGGTCATCTCCTATATCTTTCCCCCGATTCACAGCGGGAAAATGATTTTATATTTCCCCTCTGACATCGGGGGCGCGCATTATAAACGCCTATTCTTTAAAGGCAAACTTCAAGATTGTCGATCAACCGCGTCCGACCCAAGCGAGCCGCCGCCAATATCACCAGCTTGGACTCACCTGCGGCGGGAACGCCCAGACCGACCTGATCGCGCACGGCGACATACTCCACTTGCCAGCCGCGCTTGGCAAGCGCACTTACCGCTTGCTGTTCCAGCGCCGCGTAATCCTTACTGCCGCCTGCCAATGTCTTACCCGCATCCTGAAGAGTTCGACTCATCCATGCCGCTTCAGTTCGCTCCTCAGCCGATAAATATTGGTTGCGCGAAGACAGCGCCAAGCCATCCTTCGCGCGCGAGGTTTCCGCGCCGACAATCTCAATCGGCAAATTGAACTGCGTCACCATCTGCCGGATGATGGCGAGCTGCTGGTAATCCTTCTTGCCGAAAATGGCGATCTGCGGCTGCACCAGATTAAACAGCTTCAACACCACCGTCGCCATGCCGCGAAAATGTCCGGGACGGAACGCACCGCACAGCTCATTGGCAACGGGAGGAGGTTCGACGAACAGGGTTTGCGCTTCGGGATACATCTCATCCACCGATGGCGCAAACACCACATCTGCCAGCCCTTGCAGCTTGGCGCAATCCGCTTCCAGCGTGCGCGGATATTTATCGAAATCCTCGTTCGGACCGAACTGGATCGGGTTGACGAAAATGCTCACCACCACGCAGGAGCCGCGCGCGCGCGCCATGCGCACCAGCTCGATGTGGCCTTCATGCAGATTACCCATGGTGGGCACGAAGGCGATGGATTTTTCGTTCCCCAAGCGGGCGCGCAGTTCGGAAACGGTATGGATGAGTTGCATCAGAATGAATGTTCCTTCGTTGGAAACGCGCCGGATTTAACTTCGGCCACATAGTTCGCCACCGCTTGGGCGATGGAGGGCGCGCCCTGCATGAAGTCCTTCACGAAGCGCGCTTTCTTGCCGGGGTAGATGCCCAGCATGTCGTACACCACCAGCACTTGCCCGGAACAGACAGCACCCGCACCGATACCAATGGTGGGAATACTCAGTTGCGCGGTGACTTTTGCGGCGAGTGCGGCGGGGATGGCTTCGAGCACTATCATGCCCGCGCCTGCCTGCTGCAAAGCCAGCGCATCTGCAAGCAATTGTTGCGCGGCGGCATCGCTTTTGCCTTGCACTCTATAACCGCCGAGCTGGTTGACCGATTGCGGCGTGAGGCCGAGGTGGCCGCACACCGCGATGCCGCGCGAAGTGAGGAAATGCACGGTCTCGACCATTTCTGCGCCGCCTTCCAGCTTGACCATCTGCGCGCCCGCCGCCATCAGTTGCACGGCGTAAGCGAAGGTTTCACGCGGGCTGACTTGCGACGTGCCGAACGGCATGTCGGCCACAATGAAAGCATGCTGCGCACCGCTCACCACGCAGGCGGTGTGATAAGCCATTTGCTCGATGGTTACCGGCAGCGTGCTTTCGCGCCCCTGTATCACCATGCCCAGCGAATCACCGATCAGCAATACATCCACGCCGTTGCTCTCCAACAGCGTGGCGAAGCTCGCGTCGTAGCAAGTCAGCACGGCGATTTTTTCGCCTTTGTTGCGCAGGGTTTGGATTGTTGTCAGTGTGTTTCTCATCATAGCCCTCTCCTCAATCCTCTCCCGCACGCGGGCGAGGAGGCAATCGTGAACAGCAATCATCAATCCCCGCCCACGTTGAAATATTCTCTTCGACCGCGCATTTTGGCGATGCGCTCCAGCAGCAGATTGAAGTCGTCCGCATTATCCACAAAATTCAGATGTTCGCTATTCACCACCAACAGCGGAGCTTCGTCGTAATGGTGAAAAAACTCGCCGTAGCTTTCGGCCAGCCGCGCCAGATAGTCGTCCTGAATGGTGCGCTCGTAACGGTTGCCGCGCCGCCGCACGCGCTCGACCAGCGTGTCGGTGGGCGCTTGCAGATAAATCACCAGATCGGGCGTGTTCGCTTGCGGAGACAGACTTTGTTGGATGGATTGGTACAGCTTGTATTCATCGTCGCTCAACGTCAGGCGCGCGAACAGCGCATCTTTCTCGAACAGGTAATCGGAAACGGTGCGGCTCTGGAACAAATCCATCTGCGCCATATCGCGCGCCTCGTTGATGCGCTGGAACAAAAAGAACAATTGCGTGGGCAAGGCGTAGCGCACCGGGTCTTGATAAAACTTCGCCAGAAACGGATTGTCCTGCGGCTTCTCCAGCAAAGGCTGCACCTCGGCAAAATCGGCCAGGCGCTGCGCAAGACTGGTCTTGCCCACGCCAATGGGGCCTTCCACCACGATGTAGCGGTATTTACTCAGGGGCATTCAAAATCCTTGAAGCAAAAACGAAACGAGCCACGGATACACACGGATGAAACACGGATAAAAACGTGGGTTATCCGTGTTTCATCCGTGTTTATCCGTGGCTAAAAAAGTTTTTCAAGCTGTTGATCTCTACATTTACTTGCCGCTTCTTCCGCCGAACCGATTCCGGGAATCACACAGTCCGTCGCGATCTCCAGCAAGGGCTGCAACACAAACGCGCGCAGATGCATTTGCGGGTGCGGGATGGTCAGGCCGTGTTGGTGATGGATCAAGTCGTCGTACAGCAACACGTCCAGATCCAGCGTGCGTGGTGCATTCTGGAATTCACGCGTGCGACCGCATTCGTGTTCCAGCGCCAGCAGCGCATCCAGCAGTTCGCGCGGAGCCAATTCGGTTTCCAACATCGCCACCGCATTGATGAAATCCGGCTGTTGCAGATAGCCCACCGGCGCGCTGCGATACAGCGAAGAATGGCGTATTACAAGCGTTTGCGGCAGATTGCCCAAGACTTGCAAAGCATGCGACACCTGTGCGACCGGATCAGCCAGATTGCTGCCCAGCCCGATGAATGCCACGTGTTTCATCAATCAATCGGCAATTCGGATTGTGTTGCACCACCGGGTTTCTTGGTACGGCGGCGGCGTTTTTTCGGGCCGCCGCTATCCGGCAACAACATCTCGGCACGGCGCTCGTCGCTGGCATGCTGGAACTCTTCCCACCATGTACCCAGTTCGGTTTCCACTTCGCCGCTCTGGCAACGCAGCAACAGGAAATCGTAAGCGGCGCGGAAGCGCGGCAGGGCCAGTAGGCGCATGGGGCGTTGTCCGCCGCGTTGCTCGAAGCGCGGTTGCAGCAGCCATAATTCTTTCATCACCGTGTCGTAACGGCGCGGGATGGCGAGCTGCGCACGCTGCCTATCCAGCACTTCATCCATCGCTGCGTGCATCGCGGCAATCGGCTTCTCGCCCGCTTCCTGCTTGGCTTTCCACGCGGCCAGCACTTCGTGCCACAACAATGCGCCGAACAAAAATGCGGGCGATGTGGCCTTGTCTTCAGCGATGCGCTGGTCAGTATTCTGCAACGCCAGCATGACGAACTTCTCACCCATCGGCTGTTCCAGAATCACATCCAGCATCGGCAACATGCCGTGGTGCAAATGCATGGCGCGCAATTTCTTGATGCACTCCAGCGCATGGCCGGACAGCAACAGCTTGAGCATTTCGTCGAACAGGCGCGCTTCCGGCACATTGCGCAGCAGCTCTTTCATTTTAAAGATCGGCGCGGCGGTGGCCTGATCCAGCTTCATGCCCAGCTTGGCCGACAGACGCACCGCGCGCAGCATGCGCACCGGGTCTTCGCGGTAGCGCACTTCGGGGTCGCCAATCATGCGCAAAGTGTTGGCGCGGATATCGGCATAGCCGTTGTGGTAGTCGAAAATTTCCTGCGAGGTGGGATCGTAGAACAAAGCATTGGCGGTGAAATCGCGGCGCTCGGCATCCTGTTTCTGGTCGCCGAATTCGTTGTCGCGCAGGATGCGCCCGTGCTCGTCGGTCTCGGCATCTTCCGCCTCGATGGCGCGGCGGAAAGTGGAAACTTCAACCGTCTCTTCGCCGAACATCACGTGCACCAGACGGAAGCGCCGCCCGATGATGCGCGCGCGGCGAAACACCCGGCGCACTTCTTCCGGCGTGGCATCGGTGGCCACATCGAAGTCCTTGGGCTGGCGATCCAGCAACAAGTCGCGCACCGCGCCGCCCACCACGAACGCCTGAAAACCTGCGGCCTGCAAACCGTCGGTGACGCGCTTCGCGCCGTAGCTAATGCCGTCGCGGCTCACCTTGTGCTCGGAATACGGAATCAGATGTGCAGCGCCCGCAACCCGCGCCGGAGCGGACTTGCCGAATACCTTCTTGAACAGTTTTTTTATCATCGTTAGAAAAAGTTGAAATCGCCGCGAGGCTTGCGGCGATGCGCGGGATTATACACCGCAGCCAATGACCTTCCGATTAACCCGGCTAACCAAGCCAGTTCCTTCCTTCTTGCAGGGGGAAGGCTAGCTTGGTCTGACCTGAGTCCGTCGAAGGAGGAGTAGCGTTGTGGGCGTTTGAAACCGGGAAACCGTGGTCTGACCCCTATTTTTTGTGAGGCTATTTTTGCAAAAGGAAATATGGGATAGAAATCGCAAGCATTATTGCCCACCCACACAATACAGCCGCATTCACGCTGCACTGTAAGACAACATAGGCTGCAAGACGCTTAATTAGCCACCCTTTTCCACCATATGGGGGGATTACGTTTTGATAATCGTGCCTTGTTGCCATGCGGTCAGGCAAGCCAATAGCAGGATTGGGGCGCTGAGTATGAACGCCAAATAAAATGCGGCGTGCGATGGGAGTCAAAGCTAAACCAACAACTGTAATAATCATGGGATAACCAAGCAAGTATCTTAGTACCAGTATTCCGGTATAGGACACAAAGTGAAAAATGAATTCATTCAGCGCAAATACAAAAGCGTAGAGTAAAGCCCCCTTCCTGATAATGGAATCGAAAACATTATCAGGAAGACTGTTTTCATGGAGGTACTTATCTCCACTCAAAAACCATTTCAAGAAAAATGGGGCACTCCATTTCTTTAACTTGCTCTGAGTATTTTCATCTTCATTCATCTCGCGCATCCTTCGATTCTTCGTTATTGCGAACAATTGGAGACCACGTTTTCCCATTCACTACCTTACAGAAAACAGTGACTCCCCATTTATTTTGGCATAGCCGCCGCTGGCGCGATGAATGTGCGCTGGGGGTTGTGCGTTGGTGTGGACAGAAAAACAGGGGACAAACCACGGTTTCCCATTCACAACCTTGCAGAAAAAATTGGCTCCCCCCTTTTTCTTGACGTAGCCGTCTTTGGCGCGATGCGGGTGCGCCGTGGGTTGTGCGTTTGGTCTTGTCAGTCGGTTCATGCCCGCACCCTAGCTTGCGCTCCGGTCTTGGTCAACGTAAAAAACGGCCTATATATTTTCCCACCTTCATCGCAACGCCCGTCAATAGGCGATCTAGCTCATGCACTTGATGGAGATGCCCGTATTTACTGCCTTGCGGGCAAGGTGCTATTTC
>JAGVNQ010000047.1 GCA_020053195.1 Sideroxydans sp. | reverse complement strand
CTCAATTGAGCGACTAATCATCCTTCAACTTCTCCATGTTGGTGATGTCCAGGCTGTCGAAGGTTTCGCGGATCTGAAAGAAGAAGATGCCGAAGATGAAGGTGGCGACTAACACGTCCAGCGCGATGCCCAGTTCGACCACCAGCGGCATGCCTTGCGTGGCGCTGGTGGCGGCAAAGAACAGGCCGTTTTCCAGCGACAAAAATGCCACCACTTGGGTAACTGCTTTGCGCCTGGTCAGCATCATCAGCATCGACAGCAGCACACACGCCAGCGCAATGCCGATCAGGCCGCGCGTGATGCCTTCGGCCAGTTGCGAAATCGGCGCGGCCAGATTGAAGGCGAAGATCACCAGCGCGATGCCGACCAGCATGGTGGTGGGAATGTTAATCATCGTCTCCACATCCCAGCGCACGTTGAGCTTGCGGATCAGACGGTGCAACAGCCACGGCAGCAGCAACACTTTAAGCACCAGCGTCAGCCCCGCCGAGTAATACAAGTGATGCTGGTCGGTGGAATACGCCACGATAAACGTGCTGAGAGCGAGCAATGCGCCCTGCCACGCGAACAGGTTGATGAGCGATAAAATGCGCCGCTGCGCCAGCATGGCGAACGCGATCAGCAGCAGCAGCGCGGCCAGCAGATTGATGAATTGCAGGGTGAGCGGAATCTGCATCTCAAGCCCCCAGTAAAAAATGGATCAACAAGCCCAAAACTGCCAGCAAGAAGGCCGTGCCCAAAAATTCCGGCGCGCGGAAGATGCGCATTTTGGCGCTCACGGTTTCCAGCACGGCCAACCCCGCGCCCGCGCACAATAATTTCAGCAGCAAGATCACCACCGCCAGCGGCAGCCCGGCCCAGTTGCCCACTTCGACGATGCCGTAAGGCACGAACAGCGCGATGCCGATGGAAATGTACGCCAGCAATTTGAGGCTGCTCGCCCATTCAATCAGCGCCAGATGGCGCGCGGAATATTCGAGGATCATCGCCTCGTGGATCATGGTGAGTTCGAGGTGGGTGCTGGGATTGTCCACCGGGATGCGCGCGTTTTCGGCCAGCAACACGATGACAAACGCCAACCCGGCGAAGGCCAAGCTGGGATAGAGAATGAACTGGTGATGCGCCAGCGTATCGACGATGCGCGGCAACTGGGTGGAATGGCTAATCATCGACGCGGTGAACAGCACCATCAGCAGCGCCGGTTCGGCCAGAAAAGACACCAGCATTTCACGCCGCGCGCCCAGCGTGCCGAACGAGGTGCCGATGTCCATCGCGGCCAATGCAATGAACACGCGCGCCAGTGCAAATACACCGACTAGCGCGATTACGTCGGCGGCTTGCGAGAACGGCAAGTCCACCGCGATGATGGGAATAATCGCCGCCGCCAGCCACATACAACCGAACACAATATACGGCGTAACGCGGAACAGCCACGACGCGTTGTGCGCCAGCACCGCGTCCTTGTGGAATAGCTTGCGCAGCACGCGATACGGCTGCAACACACCCGCGCCGGAACGGTTTTGCAACCACGCCTGACACTGGTTGACCCAACCGGTGAGCAAGGGCGCGAGCAACACCACCAGCAGCAGTTGGGCGAGCTGGAACAGGATGGCGAAGAGGAGATTGAAGTTTTCCATTATTCAAAATTGTCCATCGGACAAAAAACCCCGTCATTCCCGCGCAGGCGGGAATCCAGCGAAACAAACATTCCGCGCAGCGGACAAGACCCCGGTTTTGTCCCGCTACGCGG
The DNA here is from genome assembly GCA_020053195.1 of Sideroxydans sp. GTDB lineage: Bacteria > Pseudomonadota > Gammaproteobacteria > Burkholderiales > Gallionellaceae > Sideroxyarcus. Next base: position 3,285 of record JAGVNQ010000047.1, on the reverse strand, counting down.
GGATTGTTTAATCAACTGGATTCCCGCCTGCGCGGGAATGACGGAGGTGAGGTTGAAGTTTTCCATCACACAAACACCAGCAACACGATCAACGTGACAAACGTATAAGTCAGATACAAATGAATGCGCCCGTGCTGCAACAGCCCGGCCAGCGCCGCGAGTTTTTCGGTGATGTGTTTGATCGGCAGATACAGGATGTACCACAGGCGGTCTTCGGTTTGCCCGTGGTAGCGCGGGTGGGTGTCAAACGGACTCGGCACATCGCGTTCGATCTGGAAGAACGGTTCGAAGATGCGGCGTATCGGCTGGCCGAAACCTTCGGCACTGTCTTGCATACGCGGGGTTTGCGCTGGGAAGCCGCAATCCCACGGCGGGCTGCGGCGCAGGCGACCGTGATAAAAACGCCGCACCAATACCGAAGTCATCAACATCACGCCCAGCACCGCCAGCAGGAAATACAGCGGGCTGTAGCTGGCGCGTTCGGTATCCATCGGGGCGAGGAACACCCAATCATTCGCGGCATTGCCCAGATGCGTGCCCAGCAGCATCTGCGACACTTGATCCAACTGCCCCACCACCATCACCGGAGCCAGACCCAGCACCGCGCATGCCAGCGCCAGCCAGCCCATGCCTATGCATTCCCAAGTGCCCGCATCGTGCGCGTGCTCCAGCGCTTTCTCGCGCGGCTGTCCCAAGAAAATCACGCCGTAGAATTTCACCATCACGTAAGCGGCCAGTGCCGCCGCCAGCGCGATCACCGCCGCCGCCACGGGCACCAACATGTTGATGTAGTTGTTGGGCAAGCCCGGCGATAGCAGGAAGGCTTGCAGCATCAACCATTCCGAAACAAAACCGTTCAGCGGCGGCAAGCCGGAAATCGCCAGCACGCCCACCAGCATCAGCGCCGCCGCCCACGGCATGCGGTGGATCAGCCCGCCCAAGCGTCCCATGTTGCGTTCGCCGGTGGCATGCAAAATCGAGCCGGTGCCGATGAACAGCAAGCTCTTGAACATGGCGTGGTTGAGGCTGTGATACAGCGTGGCGATCAGCGCCAGCGCGGCCAGTGTGTCTTTGCCGTAAACGTGAAAAATAATGGTGAGGCCGATGCCGACCAGCAACAGGCCGATGTTCTCGATGGAGGAATACGCCAGCAGCCGTTTCATGTCGCCCTGCACCGCCGCGAACATCACGCCGAACACCGCCGTAATCAGTCCCAGACCCAGCGCCAATACACCCCACCACCACAATTGCGTCGGCAGCAAATCAAACGTCACGCGCAGGATGCCGTAGATCGCGGTTTTCAGCATCACCCCGCTCATCAGCGCCGACACCGGCGACGGCGCGGCGGGATGCGCCTCGGGCAACCACACGTGCATCGGCAACACCCCGGCTTTCGCGCCGAAGCCGAACAGCGCCAACAGGAACGCCACCGACGACCAGAACGGAGTCAAGGGTGCATCGCGCATCGCATCGAACGTGTAAGCCGCGATGCCGAGGCCGGACTGCATCACGCCAAAACACAACAGGATCGCAATCGCGCCGACGTGGGCGATAAGCAGATACAAGTAACCCGCTTTACGGATGTCGGGAATGTAATGGTCGGTGGTAACCAAAAAGTAAGACGACAGCGCCATGGTTTCCCACGCCACCATGAACATGTAGGCATCGTCCGCCAGCAACACCAGCGTCATACCGACGAGGAACAAGTGATATTCGAGACACAACAGACCGAGCGTGCCGCCCGCCATGGATTTGAAATAACCCGCGCTATACAGCGACACGCCAAACGAAGCGCCGCCCAGCAAAATCAGAAAGAAACCGGAGAGCGGATCGAGACGCAAATGGAAAGGCAGATCGGGCAAGCCCAGCGGCAACACCATGATGTTGGCCGGGACAGCCAGCGCCCACAACCCGGTGGCAGCCAGCAGCAGCGAGACCAGTGCGCTGAGCGGAAAAATGAAACGGGTGATGAGTTGCGGGGAGCGTTGCAGCAGCAGCCCGGCCACTCCGAGCGCTATCCAGAACTGAACCAGCCAACCGGCCACATCCAACGGTAATATGCCTGCGGCTTGCATCTGAAATTAAAAGTCCCCGGTTTGAAGAAGCGCTTGAAACGAGTGCGGATTCTACTCCCGCGCTCGCGGGCTGTTCAAGAAAGGATGAGCCAAAAAGAGGTGGACAACCCGTAAGGGTTAGGGGAAATGTGAGTCACCCCACCTGCCCACAACCCAATAAACACGCCACTCTCCATCAACTGCATGATGCGGATCGCCTATTGACGGGCATCTCCATGAGGTTGGTGTTTAACAATAATTATTAGAACCATACCCGCCCCCCCGACAAGCAGGCGGGGACTTTCGGCTAATGGATTACTTGTATTTTAATATTTCGCGTTGCGCTGCTGACATCAATGCCGCCGACTACAACTGATTCATTGACTCCACCCCCACCACCCACAGAAAACCGGGGGGCTTGCACGCCTGATTTTCCGTGGGTACAATAAATTACATGAAGATCACTTACGATCCAGCCAAGCATGCTGCCAACCTCGAAAGTCGCGGTTTGTCGTTTGACTTGGCAGCGGAGTTGGATTGGGCAACGGCTGTCATCATCGAAGATACGCGCATAGATTACGGCGAACGCCGCTTCCGTGTTTTCGGTTATATCGACGAGCGGCTTTTTGCTTTGGTCTTCACTCCGCGCGGGGATGCTGTGCATGTCATCAGTTTTCGCAAGGCCAATGACCGGGAGGTAAAACGCTATGGTTAAGCAACGCAAATCAAACCCGGAACTTATCGACGAAGAGAACCCGGAATGGACAGCTGCGGATTTTCGGCACGCTCAACCTGCATCCTCGGTTTTGCCGGAACTCTTCGGTGCACATCGTTCCGCTGAAATGTTGCGACCAAAACGCGGTCGCCCTGCTTCCGCCAATCCCAAGACGCATATCAATCTGCGTCTTGATGCGGAGGTAGTGGATGCCTTCCGCGCTTCCGGGAATGGCTGGCAAACACGACTCAACGCGGCGCTCAAAGATTGGCTTAAATCACATTCTCCGGTTTAAGACTCTAACTCCCTTCTTGTTTACTGCATTGCGCGCAAGCCAATAAACACGCCAACCTCCATCAACCGCACGGTGTAGATCGCCTATTGACGGGCATCTCCATGAGGTTGTTGTTTAGGCCGCCTCTAAAAATTCAAAATTCTAAGCAAGACAAGGCGCGAACAAAAAATTGCGACGCAGCATATATTTGATATGTAAGGAGCAATTTTTTGTGAGCAACG
>JAGVNQ010000241.1 GCA_020053195.1 Sideroxydans sp. | reverse complement strand
CAGTGCCGTTACGCATCGCGCCCCGGAAGTCACCCCCCCCCTTACGGGTTACAACTTCATCACTCATCACGGTGATGGCAGGGCTGGCGTGCGATACTCATACTTGCAAACCTGAAAGCCCGAGTAAAATCGTAGGGCTGTCGCACCTCGATCATCATATAAATACACCAGCACAATGTCATCAACACCATTGCACGACCCTCTTGCCCCGCCCGTTGCGGACGCAAAAACCGAAATTAAAAATACCACTTGTTATATGTGCGCCTGCCGTTGCGGCATCCGCGTGCATTTGCGTAACGGCGAAGTGCGTTACATCGACGGCAATCCAGACCATCCGCTGAACAACGGCGTGATTTGCGCCAAGGGTTCGAGCGGCATCATGAAGCAGTATTCTCCGGCGCGGCTGACCAAGCCGTTGCGGCGTAAAGCCGGGTCGGAACGCGGTGCGGGCGACTTTGAAGAAATTAGCTGGGAAGAAACCTTCTCCATTCTGGGCGAGCGCCTGAGCAAGATTCGCGCGACTGATCCGAAGAAATTTGCGCTGTTCACCGGACGCGACCAGATGCAGGCGCTAACCGGTTTGTTCGCGCGCCAGTTCGGCACGCCCAACTACGCGGCGCACGGTGGCTTCTGCTCGGTCAACATGGCGGCGGGCATGATCTACACCATCGGCGGTTCGTTCTGGGAATTCGGCGGGCCCGATCTGGAACGCTCCAAGCTGTTCATCATGATCGGCACGGCGGAAGACCATCACTCCAATCCGATGAAGATCGCCATCTCCAAATTCAAACGCGAGGGCGGACGTTTCATTTCCATCAATCCGGTGCGCACCGGCTACTCGGCCATCGCTGACGAGTGGGTGCCCATCCGTCCGGGCACGGACGGCGCGCTGATGCTGGCGCTGATTCACGAAATTATCGCGCTCGGGCTGTACGACCGCGAATTCTTGGTGCGTTACACCAACTCCGGGCAACTGGTGAACCTCGATGCCGAGCACGACGAGTTCGGCATGTTCGTGCGCACCGAAGTGGCCAAGGAAGAAGGCTGCTACGACCCGCAAAATAAATTGTGGTGGGATAGAAACACCAACAAGGCGGTGGTCACCCACACCGAAGGCGCAGACCCGTTCCTGCTGGGCGATTTCAAATTGTCCGACGGCACGCAAGTCAAACCCGCGTTCCAGTTGCTGCAAGACCGCGTCAAGGATTACACGCCGGAATGGGCGGAGCAGATCACCGGCATTCCCGCCGACACCATCAAACGTTTGGCGCACGAAATGGGCATCACCGCGCGCGACCAGAAGATCGAACTGCCCATCGCGTGGACCGATTCGTGGGGCAAGGAACACGACACCGTCACCGGTAATCCGGTTTCGTTCCACGCCATGCGCGGACTGGCGGCGCACTCCAATGGTTTTCACACCATACGCGCGCTGTCGATATTGATGACGTTGCTGGGCACGATTGACCGACCCGGCGGTTTCCGCCACAAGACCCCGTTCCCGCGACCGATCCCGCCTTGCGCGCGCACGCCGAACGACCCGCGTGCGGTGCAGCCGAACACGCCGCTGGACGGCATGGCGCTGGGCTGGCCGGCTGACCCGGACGACTTGTTCGTCAATGCCGACGGCAGTCCGGTGCGTCTGGACAAAGCGTTCTCGTGGGAATACCCGCTGTCGGTTCACGGCATGATGCACAACGCCATCACCAACGCGTGGCGCGGCGATCCATACAAGATCGACACGCTGATGCTGTTCATGGCCAACATGGCGTGGAACTCCAGCATGAACACCGCCGAAGTGCGCAAGATGTTGTGCGACAAGGAAGAGGACGGCACTTACAAGATTCCGTTCATCGTGGTGTGCGATGCGTTCCATTCCGAGACCACCGCGTTCGCCGATTTGATTTTGCCGGACACGACTTATCTCGAACGGCATGACGTGATGTCCATGCTCGACCGTCCGATCTCCGAGTTCGACGGCCCGGTGGATTCGGTGCGTATTCCGGTGTTGCCGCCCACGGGCGAATGCAAGCCGTTCCAGGAAGTGCTGATCGAACTCGGCACGCGCCTGAAACTGCCCGCCTTCGTCACCAAAGAAGGTGAGCGCAAGTATAAAAATTATCCCGACTTCATCGTCAACTGGGAAACTGCGCCGGGTTCCGGTATCGGCTTCCTCATGGGATGGCGCGGCAAAGGCGGCGAAAAATCCATCAAAGGCGAACCGAATCCGAATCAGTGGGAAATGTATGCCAAGAACGATTGCGTGCATCACCACGTGTTGCCGCGTTCCTACCAGTTCATGCGCAACTGGAACAAGGGTTATCTGGAATGGTCGCAGCGCAGCGGTATCACGCGTTACGCCGAACCCATCCTGATCCACCTGTATTCCGAGGTGTTGCAGAAATTCCGTCTGGCCGCGCAGGGCAAAAGTATCACGCGCCAACCGCCCGCGCATCTGGCGAAACGCGTCGAGACTTTCTTCGATCCGCTGCCGTTTTATTTCGAGCCGCTGGAAGTGCAGACTTGCGACAAAGCCAAGTATCCGTTGTCGGCGCTGACCCAGCGCCCGATGGCGATGTACCACTCGTGGGATTCGCAGAACGCGTGGTTGCGCCAGATCCACGCGCACAACTATCTCTATGTCAATTCGGAAACCGCCAAAAAAGAAGCCATCGCCGACGGCGACTGGATTTGGTGCGAATCGCAGTGGGGCAAAGTGCGTTGCATGGCGCGTTACAGCGAAGCGGTGGAGCCGGGCACGGTGTGGACATGGAACGCCATCGGCAAAGCTGCCGGCGCGTGGAATTTGACTCCAGAATCCAACGAATCGCAGCAAGGTTTCCTGCTCAATCACGTGATCTCGGAAGAGTTGCCCGCAGATGCGGACGGAAAACGTTTCTCCAACTCCGACCCGGTCACCGGACAAGCGGCGTGGTACGACGTGCGCGTGCGCATCTACAAAGCGGAAGCGGGCGAACCCGAACAAACCTCGCCGCAATTTGCACCCATGAAGAAATATCCCGGCATGAAAGAACACCCGAGCTGGCAAGCCTACTTTGGCGGCGGCAAGAAGAAGGGCGGTGCGCAATGACCCAACTCGCCCTCGTTATCGACTTAAACGTTTGCGTCGGCTGTCATGCCTGCGTGACCAGTTGCAAGGAATGGAATACCTCCGGCTCGGCTGGGCCGCTGTGTGATGAGCGTCCTTACGATGTCAATCCGACCGGCACGTTTTTCAACCGCGTGCAGACGTTTGAGATCGGCAAATATCCGCACAGCGAAACGCTGCATTTCCCCAAATCCTGTTTGCATTGCGAAGACCCGCCTTGCGTGCCGGTGTGCCCGACCGGCGCGTCGTACAAGCGCGAGGAAGACGGCATCGTGCTGGTGGATTACGACAAGTGTATAGGCTGCAAATATTGCACTTGGGCGTGCCCGTATGGCGCGCGCGAGTATGACGAAAAAGCCAAGGTGATGAAGAAATGCACCTTGTGCGTGGACCGCATTTACGACATGTCGCTGCCGGAGCGCGACCGCAAACCGTCCTGCGTCAAAGCCTGCCCGACTAGCGCGCGTTTGTTCGGCGACATCCACGATCCCGAATCGGAAGTGTCGCTGGCGATACGCGAAGACGGCGGGTATGCACTGATGCCGGAGTGGGGCACACATCCCGCCAACCATTATCTGCCGCGCCGCAAGACCAAGCTCAAAATCCATCTGGACGAGTTGGAACGCGCGGACAATCCGCTCAAAGTCGATGGCCAATTGCCCAAGCCGGGCAAAGGCGAGTCGTCGATGGACGATGTTTCTGCCTGGTAATAACGAATATGAAACCTGCATTCTCTGTCTTATTTTTGACCACGTTGATCGGTGCCGGACAAGGGCTGTTCCTTGCGCTGTTCACCCACCAGTCTTATGCCATGTTCGGCTTGTTGACCATGCAGTCCGACGCTTTTTACGGTTACGGCAGCGTGCTGGCCTTGCTGTTCCTGATCGGCGGATTGATCGCATCGTTCTTCCACCTCGGACGACCGGAGCGCGCCTGGCGTTCGGCCACGAAATGGCGCACGTCGTGGCTGTCGCGCGAAGTGATCGTGTTGCCCGCGTTCATGGGCGTGGTGTTCCTGTACGGCGCGTCGCATCTGCTGGCTTACCGTCCCGAAGTGGTGACGCTGCCCAGCGGTCTTATCATTGATTTGTCCGCCGTGCTCGGCACTATCGGCACGCTGCTGGCGTTTGCGCTGTTCGTTTGCACCGCGATGATTTACGCCTGCCTGCGTTTCCTGCGCGAATGGAATTCGCCGCTGACGGTCATCAACTACATTCTGTTGGGAGGTTCTTCCGGCTTTATTCTGGCGGCGTTTTATGCAGCTTCGGCTGCACCCGATCAGGCGGACTTCTTTGCCGGATGGGCGATCATCATCACGCTGCTGGCCTTCGCCGGACGCGGCGCATCGCTGTGGCGCAACGCGCGTATCAAACCGAAATCGTCGATGCAAACCGCCATCGGCATCAAGCATCCCTACATCACGCAGCGCTCCATGGGTTCCATGGGCGGCTCTTTCAATACGCGCGAATATTTCCATGGCAAGAGTGCGGCGTTTCTGCGCGTCATCAAACCGGCGTTTTTGCTGCTGGCTTTTGTTGTTCCGCTGGTGCTACTGACGCTGGGGCTGACCACGCCGGCGTTGTTGGGCGTTGCATTTGTGCTCCAGTATTTTGGTTTGCTGGCCGAGCGCTGGTTCTTCTTCGCCCAAGCCAATCACCCGCAAAATCTTTACTACCAGACCATAGGATAAACCCGCATGTCAATCGCCCAGCAAACCAGTAATTATTGGATCAATCGCCTGCTGCCGTTCATGCAGTGGCGGCATCTGGTAAATCGTGCCAACACCCGCGCCGACCTGATTGCCGGCATTACTGGCGCGTTGATTGTGTTGCCGCAGGGCGTGGCCTTTGCCACCATCGCCGGTATGCCGCCGGAATATGGTTTGTATGCCGCCATGCTGCCTGCCATAATCGCCGCATTGTGGGGATCAAGCTGGCATTTGGTTTCGGGGCCGACGACGGCCATCTCCATTGCCGTTTTTGCCGCCGTCAGTCCGTTGGCGAATCCGGGATCGCCCGAGTTCATCGGCATGGTGCTAACGCTGACTTTCCTCACTGGCCTGTTTCAGTTGATTCTGGGTCTGGCGCGCATGGGGGTGCTGGTCAATTTCATCTCGCATACGGTGGTCATCGGTTTTACGGCTGGTGCCGCATTGCTGATCGCCGCCAGCCAGGTGAAGAACTTCTTCGGTATTGATATCGTGCGCGGCGCACCATTCCATGTGGTAATCGAACAACTGTTCGTGCAATTCGGAAACATCAATCCCTGGGTCACGGTCATCGGTGCGATCACACTGGCAGTGGGTATCCTGTCCAAGCAATACATCTCGAAATTGCCGTACATGATCGTGGCCATGGTGGTGGGTAGCGTGGTCGCATATCTGGTCAATCTCAATGTTGGCGTGGAGACTACGCTGATCAAGACAGTGGGCGCTTTACCGACGCATCTGCCACCTTTTGTCGTTCCCGATTTTTCCTTTGCGACCATCGAGAAGGTGTTGTTTCCGGCTTTGGTGGTCACCATGCTGGCGCTGACCGAGGCGGTCTCCATTTCGCGTGCCATTGCTGTGAAGTCAGAGCAACGTATCGACGGCAATCAGGAGTTCGTTGGTCAGGGATTGTCGAACCTCGTGGGTAGCTTCTTTTCCGGCTATGCCTCCTGCGGTTCGTTCAATCGTAGTGGTGTGAACTATGCCGCCGGTGCGAAAACGCCGATGGCAACGGTGTATGCATCGATCATGCTGGCGCTCGTACTGTTGCTGGTCGCGCCGCTGGCATCCTATCTGCCGACGGCGGCGATGGCTGGCATCCTGTTCCTTGTCGCTTGGGGTTTGATCGACTTTCATCACATTTTTTCCATCATCCGCACGGATCGTTCAGAAACCTTTATATTATTCGTTACCTTGATTGGTACGCTAATTGATCTGGAAAAAGGCATTTTCTTTGGCATCCTGCTTTCGCTGATCATCTATCTGTACCGTGTGTCACGTCCAGGTTTTGTGCAGGTTGTTCCGGCGAAAGAAGAGGGGGCATACCATTTTGTCGAGGCGGAAGGCCGCCCACAATGTCCGCAACTGAGCATGGTGCGGATAAACGGCGCGATATTTTTCGGTGCGGTTGATCATGTGCAGAACAGCTTGCTGAATATCGACGCAGTCAACCCGCAGCAAAAGTCCGTGCTGGTCGTCGCGCGTGGCATCAGTTTCGTCGACGTGGCGGGAGCCGAGATGCTGGCGCAGGAGGCGCGTCGCCGCCGTAAAATGGGCGGCGGGCTTTATTTCTATCGCTGCAAGGATGACATCTACAAGTTCCTGCGCAAGTCGGACAAGCTGGACGATATTGGTACGGGGGGCTTCTTTCCGGCCATGTCGAATTGGATCAAGCCGGTGTACGCAACGCTCGATTCCGAGATTTGCCGCAATTGCACGGCGCGCATCTTCTCCGAGTGCCACACCTATCTACCCAATGGCGAGGTGAGGAAAGATTGATACGCAAGAACCCCAGCGGCGATTTGCCGGTGATCCATGAATCTGCATATGTGGATAACACTGCAATTCTCTGCGGCAAGATAGTTGTGAGGAGAATGTCTTTATCGGTCCCTACGTTGTGATTCGCGCCGATGAAGTCAATGAGTTTGGCGAAATGGAACCGATCATTATCGGTGCCAACTCCAACATTCAGGATGGTGTCGTGATCCATTCCAGGCGGCAGTTTTGGTTTTTGTTATTCGCAACTGCTCTATGAGCATAACAGCTGGTTTTG
>JAGVNQ010000134.1 GCA_020053195.1 Sideroxydans sp. | reverse complement strand
GGTGTCCGGCATCGCCATGGCGCGTTACGGCGAAAATGCGCTGGAGGTAATCGAGAATATCAAAAACAAAATCGCTGAAATCACGCCGGGATTGCCGCAGGGCGTTTCGATTCAAACCGTGTATGACCGCTCCGAACTCATCCATCGCGCCATCGCCACACTCAAGCGCACTTTGCTGGAAGAGGGGTTGATTGTGGCGCTGGTGTGTATGGTGTTTTTGATGCACGCGAGAAGCGCGCTGGTTGCCATCGTGATGCTGCCCATCGGCGTACTGATCGCGTTCATCGCCATGCGTTTTTTGAATTTGAATTCCAACATCATGAGTTTGGGCGGCATTGCGATTGCGATTGGCGCGATGGTGGATGCGGCGATTGTGATGATTGAGAATGCGCATAAACATTTGGAAAGGTTGGAACACACCTCGGCTTCAACCCCCTCTCCCGCTGGCGGGAGAGGGTTAGGGAGAGGGCTTGAAGTTAACGCCACCCTCTCCCCCAACCCCTCTCCCGCCAGCGGGCGAGGGGAGATTAGTTTCGACGCTCGTGCCCAAGCCATCCTCACCGCCTGCAAAGAAGTCGGCCCTTCCCTGTTCTTCTCGCTGCTCATCATCACTGTCTCTTTCCTGCCGGTATTCACGCTGGAGGCGCAGGAAGGTCGCTTGTTCGCGCCGCTGGCTTTCACCAAAACCTTCGCCATGGCTGGCGCAGCCTTGCTCTCGGTCACGTTGGTTCCCGTGCTGATGCTGTTGTTCATTCGCGGCAACATCAAACCTGAGTCAGAGAATCCGCTGAACCGGTGGCTGATCGCGGGCTACCGTCCACTCATCAGCACCGTGTTGCGCTACAAAAAATCCACGCTCACCATCGCGCTGTTGCTGTGTGTTGCCAGCCTGTATCCCGCACTGAAACTCGGCAGCGAATTTATGCCGACGTTGAACGAGGGCACGCTGTTTTACATGCCCGCGTCATTGCCCGGCATGTCGGTCACCAAGGCGGCCGAACTGTTGCAAACGCAGAATAAAATCATCAAGAGTTTCCCCGAGGTGGCCTCGGTATATGGCAAGGCGGGACGCGCGCAGACGGCCACCGATCCCGCGCCGTTGGAGATGTTCGAGACGGTCATCAACCTCAAGCCGCAAGAGGAATGGCGCAGCGGCATGGACACCGACAAGCTGATTGCGGAGATGGATAAAGCGCTGCAATTTCCCGGCGTGGCGAACTCGTGGACGATGCCGATCAAGGCGCGCATCGACATGCTTTCCACCGGCATCCGCACGCCCATCGGCATCAAAGTATTCGGCAAAAATCTGGACGAAATGGAACGCCTCGCCAAACAGATCGAAGCGGTGGTGAAGCAAGTGCCGGGCACGACCAGCGCCTTCGCCGAGCGCATCACCGGCGGTTTTTATCTCGACATCGAACCGGATCGCTTGGCGCTGGCGCGTTACGGTTTGTCGATGAACGAAGTGCAAGATGTGATCGCCACCGCCTTGGGCGGCGAGAACGTCACCACCACGGTAGAAGGCCTGGAACGTTTCGGTGTGAACGTGCGTTATCCGCGCGAGTTGCGCGGCTCGCCGGAGCAGATCGCGCGCGAAGTTTTGGTGACCACCATGGATGGCGCGATGATTCCGCTGGGGCAAATCGCCAAGGTGAGCATCAGCCAGGGCGCGCCCGCCATCCGCACCGAAAATGCCCTGCTCTCCGCTTACATTTACGTCGATATCCGCGAGCGCGACATCGGCTCGTATGTGATTGAGGCGCGCCGTGCCGTGGCCGAGCAAGTGAAATTCCCGCCCGGCTATTACGCCACGTGGAGCGGGCAATTTGAATACATGGAACGCGCCACCGCCAAGATGAAAATCGTGATTCCGATCACGCTGCTGCTCATCTTCCTGCTGCTCTATCTCAACTTCCGCCGCGTCACCGAATCGCTGGTGGTGATGTTGTCCGTACCGTTCGCGCTGGTCGGCGGCGTGTGGCTGCTGTGGCTGCTGGATTACAACTTGAGCGTGGCGGTGGCTGTCGGCTTCATCGCGCTGGCGGGTGTGGCGGCGGAGACGGGCGTGGTGATGTTGATTTATTTGGAGCATGCGTGGCAGGAAAAATTGAAGGAATGCGCGGCACGACCTAACCAACCACATCACTCCTCCCCCTTCAAGGGGGAGGCTGGGAGGGGGATGGGGGAAAATCTCGCGCACTCGACACCCCATCCCCACCCTAACCCTTCCCTTGAAGGGGAGGGAACGAACACGGCGCGTATCCCGAGCCGCGAGGATTTGCACGCCGCCATCATGCACGGCGCAGTGGAGCGCGTGCGCCCCAAGATGATGACCGTGGTGGCGATCATGGCCGGGCTGCTGCCCATCTTGTGGGGCACAGGCACCGGCTCCGAAGTCATGCGCCGCATCGCCGCGCCTATGGTGGGCGGCATGATTTCATCGGCGGTGCTCACACTGCTGGTGATCCCGGTGATCTACGCGCTCATCAAACAACACGAAACTTCCCCAACCTCCAACCCAACCAAAAAGGAAACATCATGAAAACACTGACTCTTGTTATCGCCCTGACTTTCGCCATTGGCGGCATGGCGCAAGCCGCCTCGCACGAACACGATATGTCGCAGCATCAAATGGCCATGCAACCCGCCAACCAACAAGGCGTAGGCATTATCAAAGCGGTGAACACAAAAGCAGGCAAAGTGCAGATCGCCCACGAACCCATCGCCGCGCTGGGCTGGCCGTCCATGACCATGTGGTTCGTGCTGCAAAACCCGATGCCCGCCGATATTAAAATCGGCGATGCAGTGCAATTTGAAATGCAAGAGAACGACAAAAAGCAGTGGGTCATTGTTAAAATTGCGCGCAAATAGTTGGCAGGGATTTGAAACCAAAAAATCCGCTCCTTCCCCCTTGCAGGGGGAAGGCTGGGATGGGGGTAGAGTTGTTGGACGGTAGCGTTTCTACCCCTTCCCTAACCCTCCCCCTGCAAGGGGGAGGGGATGTTTCGGCTAATGGATTATCTGGGTTGAAAATTTAATTCGGGAGATAAGTAATGGCAGACTGTTGTAGCGGCAAATCGTGCGAAATCGACGCATTGCGTGAACGGCAAAGTTCCACGCTGAAAATCGTACTGGCGATCAACGCCGTGATGTTCGTGGTTGAACTGACGGCGGGACTTTTGGGTCACTCGATCTCGCTGGTGGCGGATTCGCTGGACATGCTGGGCGATGCGATGGTGTATGCGTTCAGCCTGTACGTCGTGGCGCTGGGCGCGGCCATGAAAGCGCGGGCGGCGCTGTTCAAAGGCATCATCATGGCGGCCTTCGGCTTGTTCGTGCTGGGTCAGGCGATCTACCGCATCGCCTATCCGCAACTTCCCGTGTTCGAGACCATAGGCGCAATCGGCCTGCTGGCGCTGACCGCGAACGGCTTCTGTTTTTATCTGCTGTGGCGGCATCGCGCAGACGACATCAACATGAGCTCGGTGTGGCTGTGCAGCCGCAACGACATCATCGCCAACATCTCCGTGCTGTTCGCCGCCGCAGGCGTGTGGCTCACCCATTCCGGCTGGCCGGACATCATAGTCGGCCTCGCCCTCGCCGCCCTCTTCCTGCGCTCGGCAATGTATGTGCTGCGCGAGGCAATCAAAGAACTGCGGCAGCATTCGTAGGCTTTGCTGGATGAGTTTTTTCAATATTTTGAAACCGAACCCGCTGTAGATGCCCGTCAATAGGGCATCTACAGCGATTGAATCACGTAGAACGCCTATTGACGGACATCTTCACGGGGTTTTGTTTTTGGATTTGGCGGAAAGCCGGTTAATCGTTGAAAGGCTGTTAGCGACCCGACGCGGTCAGAGAATAACTATGCCAGCGTGTCTTCGCTTTCTAACCCGTTTGTGACACTCGTGTTTCCCATTAGCGGACGGTCAACGACCAAGCTGAGGTTTAGTCTATTCTTCTCTTCTGGCAAAAATCTGTTGCCCCACTTGTAGTACCGAAATATGGGACGAGTGGACCACAACCAATAAAATACTCAACGTGATCGATGGTTTCAATTTTTATAGGTACATTGTTTGCATAAAGAATATCCACAGAATCGGAACAAACTGGCAGCATAAGGGGAACAGGAATGATTACTACCCAAAATCCAATTCCGCACCACTTGGTTTTCGAAATGACGTTTATTCTGCCATCAATAGGGTGGCTGGATAGATGCCAAGATTTTTCTTGCGCTAATTTATCTAGTTCCTCTTTGGTTGTATCTCGACCTTCAATATCCTTTGCACCCGGCACAATTATTGCCGCGCAACCCGATAACAGGACAAACAATAGTAAAGTCAACAATGCTTTCATGCTAAATCCTATCGTAAAGTAGACGCACTAGTAGTTCAGAGAGTTCGGATAAGCTACGACACAATCAATAGGCCAAGCATCCATTCTCTCTTCAAATTGATTTGCATGGAAGAGGCAAACCAGACAGTTGATACTCGAAACCGAACCCTTCCATGCGGGGGTCAATATGCCAATAGATTTTGGTCGTCCCAACATATTGGAATGACCGCTACTGGCCGGATGCAGGCCTTTTGGCATTCTACCCGCCAACGTCAGCAACTGGCGCATTCCATTCATTCTCACCTTACCGCATTTTCTTTTCACCATCACAAAACACGCACCACCCGTTGCGGTCGTTTGTGATTCTTCAAAGGCAATATTTAACGTTGGGCAACTACGACCGGCGAACGATTTTCCCTGAAGAGACGCAATGCAAATTCGCCGGCTGGATGTGCGCGGAATTGCAAGATGGTATCGCGGGCGCGGGTCGGGACTTCTTCGAGCGCTGGAAATTTGATTCCGTATTCTGGCGGCCACAGCACAGGAGCCGCCATGGAGGCGAATGTTAGATCCGCAGCAGTAAAACGGTTGCCGCAGAGAAATGGACGGCCATCGCTGAGGCGGGAGCTGACCGAATCGAATGTTTCCCAGATGAGCGGGAAGCCTCGGTCAACGTTCTCGCGCGACACATCGAGGCTGTGCAGGAGGAATCGAAATAGCGGGGAAAACATGAGTGGCGCAGTAGCACGTTCCCACAGCGGCGCACCTTGTCCCGCGAGTTTCAGGATTTGGCGGGTAGTCATGGTTTGAAGATTGAAGTACACCCAGCGCCGGGTCTCGACACCAAACTTCTCATCGAAGAAGTCTTCCAGTTCTTCAACTTCTTGAATCTGGTTTTTCGGATAGAGCTTGGCGGACTCTGGCAAACGCTGATCCAGGAATTTAAGGATTTCTGTCGAGTCCGTAATGGCTTCAGTGTCCGTCACCAATATTGGAACCATGCCACGGGTGTTATAACGACGAGCGAAAAGATAATGAAATATCTGTAGGTGCGCATCCTCGATATAGGGAACGCCCGCATGAATAAGTCCCCAGCGCGCCTTTTCGCAATAATGACTTACCGGGATCGTGATGAGTCGCATAGGTTAGTGGAGGTAATGAGATTCGGACACCCAACAGTTATTTTGTTCCCCGTCTGCATGATAGTCCGGGCGGGGGCGTATGTCTCCTTCTCACAGTCCAGTCATTCTCACCTTAAGGCCATCTCTAGAAATTCGTCACACCGGCGAAGGCTGGTGTCCAGTTAATAAAACAGACAGTGCAACGCACTGACATAAAAGCATTTTAATTAAACCCGCTGGATTCCGGCCAACCCTCACCTCAATCCTCTCCCAGAAGGAGAGGAGGCGACTGCTCTTTCCCCCTCTGGGGGAAAGTTGGATAGAGGGCTGGCCGGAATGACGGAATTTGAATTTAGGCCACCTCTAAAAATTCAAAATTCTAAGCAAGACAAGGCGCGAACAAAAAATTGCGACGCAGCATATATTTGATATGTAAGGAGCAATTTTTTGTGAGCAACG
>JAGVNQ010000029.1 GCA_020053195.1 Sideroxydans sp. | reverse complement strand
GGGGTACGGCGCTGGGGGTGTTCCGTTCTGCTGTTGAAGCGGGCAAGAAAATTTCGGTGATTGCCGACGAGACGCGGCCTTTCTTGCAAGGCGCGCGGCTGACGGCGTGGGAGATGGTGCAGGAGAATATTCCGGTGACGCTGATTACCGACAACATGGCCGGTTACATGATGGCGCAGGGCGAGGTGGATGCGGTGGTGGTGGGTACGGATCGCGTGGCGGCCAATGGCGATGTGGCGAACAAGATCGGCACGTATATGGTGGCTGTACTGGCGCGGCGGCACAACATTCCGTTTTATGTGGCGTGCCCGCTTTCGACCATTGACATGAACATCGCCACGGGTGCGGACATTCCCATCGAGGAGCGCTCGGTGGAAGAGGTGAAAGGTTTCCGCGATTATCATTGGGCGGCGGAGGGCGTTACGATTCGCAATCCGGCGTTTGATGTGACTCCGGCGGAGTTGGTGTCCGGGCTGATTACCGAACGCGGTGTGGTGTTGCAGCCGGATGCGCAAAACATCCGGCAGTTGATGTTGGGGTGATCGGTTTCAAAATTCGTCATTCCGGCGAAAGCCGGAATCCAGTTGAATATGAAACCCTTGCGTAGCAAGGACAAACCCCAAAGGCATGTTGAATAAAATCGCTGGATTCCGGCCTTCGCCGGAATGACGGACGTTTTGAGCTTCTTGATGAGATGCGCCTTGCTCGCAAGCCAATAAATACGCCATTCTCCATCAAGTGCATGATGTAGATGCCCGTATTTCCTGCCTTGCGGGCAAGGTGGGTTTTAATAAACTGCTTAAACCGCGAAACCCTTCCTGCGCAACGTCTCGATGATTTCCTGAATCACACCCGGATCGTCGATTGTCGAAGGCACGTTGTAGGGTTGGCCGTTGACGATTTTGTTCAGGGTTTTTCGCAGGGTTTTGCCGGAGCGGGTTTTGGGCAGGCGCGCGAGGATGACGGTGTCTTTGTAGCAGGCGATGCCGCCGATGTTGTCGCGGATGCGGTTGACCATTTGTTGTTGCAGTTCCGCTTCATCCACGCTGATGCCGGACTTGAGCACCACCAGCCCCATCGGCACTTGCCCCTTGAGTTCGTCGTCGCGCGCGATGACGGCGCATTCCGCCACTGCCGGATGTGCGGCCACCACTTCTTCGATCTCGCCGGTGGAAAGCCGGTGTCCGGCCACGTTGATGACATCATCGACTCTACCCATCACGAACACGTAGCCGTCTTCGTCGATGTAGCCGCCGTCGCCGGTGGTGTAATAGCCGGGCAGGAATTGCAAATAATTTTCGCGGAATTTGTTGTCGTCGCCCCAGATGCGGTTCATGCATGACGGTGGTAGCGGCAGTTTGAGCGCGATGTAGCCTTGTTCGTTGCGCGCCAGTTGTGTGCCGTTTTCGTCGAGGATACGCACGTCGAAGCCGGGCGTGGGCAGGGTGGATGAGCCGAACTTCACCGGCAACGGTTCCACGCCCCACAGGTTGGCGGTGATGCCCCAGCCGGTTTCGGTTTGCCACCAATGATCGACCACGGTCTTGCCGCTTTTTTCGATCAGCCATTGTTGCGTCGGCGGGTCCAGCCGCTCGCCCGCCGAGAAGATGACCTGCAATTTCGACAAGTCGTATTGCGCCATCAGTTTCGCTTCAGGGTCTTCTTTTTTCACCGCGCGGAATGCGGTGGGCGCGGTGAAGAAAGACTTCACGCCGTATTCCGCGATCACGCGCCACAACGCGCCCGCGTCCGGGGTCATGATGGGTTTGCCTTCATACAGGACAGTGGCGCAGCCGTGCAGCAGCGGGCCATACACGATGTAGGAATGGCCGACCACCCAGCCCACGTCCGATGCCGCCCAATACACATCGCCCGGCTCGACGTTGTAGATCGCCTTCATGCTGTATTTGAGCGCCACCGCGTGGCCACCGTTGTCGCGCACCACGCCTTTTGGTTTGCCGGTGGTGCCGGAGGTGTAGAGGATGTACAGCGGGTCGCTGCCTTTGACCGGCGTGCAGCCGACAGCTTTTGATTTTTCCAGCAACGTTGCCCAGTCGTGGTCGCGTCCTTCAATCAGCGTGGCGTGGGTCACCCTGCGCTGAAACACCACGCAACTTTGCGGTTTGTGCTGTGCGAGCTCGATGGCTTTATCCACCAGCGGTTTGTATTCGATGATGCGCTTCACTTCGATGCCGCAAGACGCGGTGAGAATGACTTTCGGCGTGGCATCGTCGATGCGTAACGCCAGCTCGGGCGGTGCAAAACCGCCGAACACCACCGAGTGAATCGCACCCAGCCGCGCCACCGCCAGCATGGAAATCACCGCCTCGGGAATCATCGGCATGTAGATGATGACGCGGTCACCTTTCACCACGCCCAGGTCGGCCAACATGCCCGCCGTGCGCGCCACTGCATCGGTCAATTCGGCGTAGGTGTATTTCGCTTTGGTGTCGGTGACGGGGGAATCGAAAATGAGCGCGGTCTGCTCTCCGCGACCATTCTTCACATGAACATCCAGCGCCATGTAAGCGGTATTCATCTCGCCGTCGGCAAACCAAGTGCCAATGCCGTCGGCATCTTGTGTCAAGATTTGTTGCGGAAATTTGAACCACTCCAACGCCCCGGCCTGCCTGCGCCAGAAGCCCTCTGGATCATTCATCGAATCGTCGTACTCTGTGCGGTAGCTCATTTCGATTCCCTCCCCGAATCGTCATTCCGGCGTAGGCCGGAATCCAGCGAAAAAAACATCCTGCATAGCAGACCACAAAGAATTGTTGTCCCGCATGCGCGGGGATTATTTTCTCATCTGGATTCCCGCTTTCGCGGGAATGACGTTGTTTTAATTAATCGTCAACATCTCCATAAACTCGTTCACCGCCATCGCTTCCAGCTTCTGTTTATCCAGACACAGCGCCATGATCTGCTGGCAACGGTGTTCGGGGAAACGGGTGCGCAGGTTGCTCAGGAATTTTTGTTCCAGCACCGGGATACCTTCGCTGCGGCGGCGGCGGTGGCCGATAGGATATTCGATTTCGATCTTGTCGGTGCTGCTGCCGTCCTTGAAAAATACCTGAAGTGCATTCGCGATCGAACGTTTGTCCGCTTCCATGTATTCGCGGCTGTAGCGCGGTTCTTCGAGGATTTCCATTTTCTCGCGCAGTTGGTCGATGATGGGATTCGCGTTGTGGAAACTGTCCTCGTAATGCTCGGCCACCAAGTCGCCGAACGCCAGCGGCACGGCCACCATGTATTGCAGGCAATGGTCGCGGTCGGCGGGGTTGGCCAAGGGGCCGACTTTGGAAATGATGCGGATGGCGGACTCATGCGTGTGGATCACGATCTTGCTGATCTCGTCCAAACGATTCGCTACTTGCGCATGTAAACGCACTGCGGCTTCGCACGCGGTTTGCGAATGGAATTCGGCGGGGAAGGAGATTTTGAATAACACGTTTTCCATCACGTAGCTGGCGTAAGGCTGCGGCAGACTGAACTTGCGCTGATCTTCCGGTTTGAGTTTCTGGTCTTTGTTGGTCTTGGAAAACAACACATCGTAAAAACCCCATTGCGGCGCGGTCAGCACGCCGGGGATGCCCATCTCGCCCGCCATGGTCATCATCGCCAGACGCACCGCGCGCGACGTGGCATCGCCCGCCGCCCACGATTTGCGCGAACCGGCGTTGGGCGAATGGCGGTAAGTGCGCAGCGATTGTCCGTCAACGAAAGCTTGCGACAATGCGTCTATCACCTGCGCTTCTGTGCCGCCCAGCAAGCGTGTGACCACGGCAACGGAGGCGACCTTCACCAGCACCACATGATCCAGCCCGACGCGGTTGAAACTGTTTTCCAGCGCCAGCAGCCCTTGAATCTCGTGCGCTTTAATCATCGCGGTCAACACATCGCGCACGGTCAGCGGCGCTTTGCCTTCGGCCACATGGCAGCGGCTCAGGTAATCGGCCACCGCAAGAATGCCGCCGAGGTTGTCGGAAGGATGACCCCATTCCGCCGCCAGCCAGGTGTCGTTGAAATCCAGCCAGCGGATCATCGCGCCGATGTCCCACGCGGCTTTCACCGGGTCAAGTTCGTGCGACGTGCCGGGCACACGCGCACCGTGGCGCACCGTGGTGCCGGGCACCAACGCGCCCAAATGTTTGGTGCATTCCGGGAAGCGCAACGCCAGCAGCCCGCAGCCCAGCGTGTCGATCAAACAATTGCGCGCGGTGTCGTAAGCCTCCGCCGACTGGATGTCCATGCGGCACACGTACTGCGCGATGTCCACCAGCACTTGGTCGGGAGCGGGGCGGTTGTTCATTTCTACATTGGCACTCATTTTGGTTTCCTTAAATTATAGTCAAAAACTTTTTTGCCACAGAGAACACAGAGATCACAGAGAGGTAAGGCGATAATTCATAACCCGGCGCTCTTGAATTTGGTCTGGCTTTCTCTGTGTCCTCTGTGTTCTCTGTGGCTAATTGGGTTTAGGTTTTAACGCTTTTCAATCGGCACCCAACTCAAATTCTCCGGCCCGATATAGTTCGCGCTGGGGCGGATAATCTTGCCGTCGGCGCGTTGTTCTATCACGTGCGCGCCCCAGCCGGTGACGCGCGAGACGACGAACAACGGGGTGAACATATTGGTCGGCACGCCCATCATGTGGTACGACACGGCGGAGAACCAGTCGAGGTTGGGGAACATTTTTTTGGTTTCCCACATCACGCTTTCGATGCGTTCGGCGATTTCGAATAAACGCATCTCGCCCGCTTCTTCCGCCAGCAGTTTCGCCAGACGTTTGATCACCTCGTTGCGCGGATCGGAAATGGTGTAAACCGGATGGCCGAAGCCGATGACGATGTCTTTGTGCGCGATGCGTTCGCGGATGTCGGCTTCGGCGGTATCGGCGCTTTCGTAATGGCTCTGGATGCGGAACGCTTCCTCGTTCGCGCCGCCGTGTTTCGGCCCGCGCAGCGCACCGATTGCGCCGGTGATACACGAATACAAATCGGAGTTGGTGCCGGCGATCACGCGCGCGGTAAAAGTCGAAGCATTGAACTCATGCTCGGCATAGAGGATCAGCGAAATGTGCATGGCGCGCACCCACGATTCCTTGGGCGGCGTGCCGTGCAGCAGATGCAGGAAATGCCCGCCAATCGAGTCGTCATCCGTCTCCACGTCAATGCGTTTGCCGTTGGTGCTGAAGTGATACCAGTACAACAACATCGAACCGAAAGTCGCCATCAGCCGGTCGATCAACTCGCGCGTGATGCCTTCGCTGTGAATCTCCGGCTCATGCTCGCAGATGCCCATAATCGAACATCCGGTGCGCATCACATCCATCGGGTGCGCGTTGGCGGGAATCGCCTCCAGCGCCCACTTCACCGCCTGCGGCAGCCCGCGCAGTGATTTGAGCTTGGCCTTGTACGCCTTCAATTGCGCGGCATCCGGCAACGTGCCGTGGATCAGCAAATGCGCGATCTCCTCGAACTCCGCCCGCTCCGCGAAATCCAGAATGTTGTAACCGCGATAATGCAAATCGTTACCGGCACGCCCGACGGTACACACCGCCGTGTTGCCAGCCACAGTGCCGGAAAGCGCAACGGATTTTTTCGGTTTGAATATGGGTGTTTCTTCTGCCATGTTGGTCTCCCAGATGTCTAAATATTCGGTTGCTAGTTAAAGCTCTTTACTATTCCCTCCCCCTTGCAGGGGGAGGGCTAGGGAGGGGGTAGAAATTTGGAAATGTGCTCCACGAAAATTTCTACCCCCATCCCAGCCTTCCCCCTGCAAGGGGGAAGGAGCTATTTTTCACTCCGCGCCTTTCTCCGCAAACAACCTATCCAATTGCTGCTCGTAAGCGTGATAGCCCAGATGTTCGTAAAGCTCCGCGCGCGTCTGCATTTCCGCCACCACCATTTGCTGCGAACCGTCGGCGCGGAGGTGTTGATAGACGTTCAGCGCCGCCTTGCTCATGGCGCGGAATGCGGTGAGCGGATACAGCACCAACTGGATGCCCACGCCAGCCAGTTGTTCGGTAGTGAACAGCGGTGTCGCGCCGAACTCGGTGATATTCGCCAGCACTGGCACATTTACCGCGCGGGTGAATTCGGCGTATTGTTCCAGCGTGGTTATCGCTTCGGGAAAAATCATGTCCGCGCCCGCTTCGACGCAAGCTTGCGCGCGTTCGATGGCGGACGACATGCCTTCCACCGCCAGCGCGTCGGTGCGCGCCATGATGACGAAGCTGGCATCCGTGCGCGCATCCACCGCCGCCTTGATGCGATCCACCATTTCGCTTTGGCTGACGATGGCTTTGTTGGGTCGGTGGCCGCAGCGTTTTTGCATCACCTGATCTTCGATATGAAAACCCGCCGCACCGGATTGCGCGATTTCGCGTGTGGCGCGCGCGATGTTGAACGCACCGCCCCAGCCGGTGTCGATGTCCACCAGCAACGGCAGTTCGCTCACCGCCGTAATGCGCCGCGCGTCTTCGCACACGTCGTGCAACGTGGTGATGCCCAAATCGGGAATGCCCAGCGAAGAAGCCGCCACGCCGCCGCCGGAAAGATAAAGCGCCTTGTGCCCGCTGTGCTGCGCGAGGATGGCGCAATACGCGGTGACCGCGCCGACGACTTGCAGGGGATGATTTTCGGCGACGGCGAGGCGGAGTTTGTGGCCGGGGGTCATTGAAAAACCTCCACCACAGAGACACAGAGACACAGAGAAAAGCAAGACAGAGAAACAATATATTTCTGTCTGTGTTTGTCATGCAGGTTGTGTTTTGGTATTGCTTCGGTTTTCTCCGTGTCTCTGTGTCTCTGTGGTGAGATTTGTTTTTGCTCTTTCATGCTGCCGCCTCCTTATCCATCATCTCGCTGATGCTGCGCCAAGCCCCCTGAATGTGGCGGCGCATCAGCATTTCGGCCAGCTCACCGTCGCGCTGCGCCAGCGCTTCCACGATCTGGCGATGTTGGTTCAGCGCGGGTTTGGTGCGTTGCGCGTTGCGGCTGGTGCGGTAGCGGCACATGCGCAGCAGTTGGTATTGTTCGCTTCCGAGCAAATCCATCAGCATCTGGTTGCGGCTGCCGCGCACGATCTGGTAATGAAAATCGAGGTCGCCTTCGCTTTGCGAATAGACTTTGCCGCCTTGCTGTTTGATCTGTTCTTCGTGCTGGTCGAGCAGGGTGTTCAATTGGGAAATTTCATCATCGGACATTTCTATCGCGGCGAGGCGGCAAGCCATGCCTTCCAGCACTTCGCGCACCCCGTACAAATCGGACAACGTCTTGCGATCCAGCACCACCACGCGCGCTCCGGCATTTGGAATGCGCTTCACTAACCGCATCCCCTCCAGATGGCGCAACGCCTCGCGCAACGGTCCGCGCCCCATACCGAAACTTTCCGCCAGCTCCGCCTCGTTCAACTTCTGCCCTTGTGCCAGCTCGCCGGTCACAATGCTATGCGCCAACCGACGCGCTGCAACGTCGGCGAGAGTGCCTTCTTGTGGAACTTGGGTTTGCATCCATTTTCTCCGATTGTCGACAATCCGTAGGAATAATAGCATCTGAATTAAGAAAAAGTGCAAGAAATTTACAGTATGTCAACAAAGATGGCGAAAAATGATTATTGGCTGCAAGGTCAGGAATGGCGCAAGGTGGCCTTTAGATGCAGTAATATCAAGGCTGTATTTCAACGTGAGCGACAAAACAAATGAAAGCAGCACCGAACATTTTTTCGCATTGGCTTTGGATTTTTCTGCTGACATTGATAAGTGGAAGCGCGGCCATCGCCGCAGAAAATATCTCGTCGCAACCCGACATCGAAGCCTTCGTGCGCGAAGGCTGTCCGCACTGCGCCAAGGCCGAGGAATTTCTGAGCAAACTTCAGCAAGAACAGCCCGCGTTGCGCATCGTGATCCGCGATGTCAGCCGCGAACCTGCCGCCTTGCAACGTTTGCAGCAGATCGCCGAGAGTCGCGGCGAATCAACCGTGCGCGTGCCCACGTTTGTGTTGGGTGAACAAATGATCGTCGGTTATTCGGAAGAGATCTCCAGCGACAAGCTTGTCCGCGACGCGCTGGCGCTGGCTCATCCCGCGATCCCGGCGGCGAATTGCGCGGCGCAGGAAAATTTGAATTGTGTGCCGGAACGCGAAACTTTCGCCGTCGAATTTTTCGGCCACACGCTGTCGCTGGAACAAGTCGGCCTGCCGTTGTTCACCATTGCGATGGGACTGCTGGACGGTTTCAATCCCTGCTCAATGTGGGTGCTGATTTTGATGATCTCGCTGCTTGCGCCGTTGAACAACCGTCCGCGCATGCTGGCCGTCGCGGGCACGTTTGTCGCGGTGCAGGGCATCGCCTACTTTCTGTTCATGGCGGCCTGGCTCAATCTGTTTTTGTTGATCGGGCTGTCGCGTGCTTCGGAAATCATCATCGCGGTGATCGCGTTGCTGGCGGGCGCGCTCAACCTGAAAGACTTCTGGAAATTCGGCTGGGGTGTTTCGCTGTCCATTCCCGCCGCCGCCAAGCCCGGCATTTATGCGCGCATGCGGCGCATCCTGCATGCCGAAAATCTGAAGGCGGCGCTGCTGGCCACCGTGCTGCTGGGCGTGCTGGTGCAGATCGTCGAACTGCTCTGCACCTCGGGTTTTCCCGCGCTGTTCACGCGCATCCTGACGTTGCGCCATCTCGACAGCGTCAGCTATTACGGCTACCTGCTGTTGTACGATTTGGCCTACATGCTGGACGACGTGCTGATTCTGGCAGTCGGTGTTATCACGCTGAGCCAGCACCGCTTGCAGGAAAACGAAGGGCGCTGGCTCAAGTTGGTGAGCGGTCTGGTGATGGTGGGGCTGGGTGTTTATCTGCTGCTGGACGCGCATTGAGCCACACCTGATTAGGCATGTGTCTATACTGTGTTTACTAAAACCGGAGAGGATCGTTATGAACAGCAGGATTCGCCAGATTCTCGACCAGATGAGCGCGCTCGAAGACGAATTGCAGCAGGCCGTGCAGGAGCAGCGCAGCCACTTGCGCTACCAGTTCGAAGGCAAGCGCGTGGTGTTCGAGCAAGCCATCAAGGACGCGCACCGGCGCGTCAAGCAAGGCGTGTTCCGCTGGTTCATTTCCATCCGACCGCAAAATTTTCTGACCATGCCCATCATCTACGGCATGGCAATTCCGCTGCTGTTGTTCGACCTGTTTGTCAGTGTGTATCAGTTAATCTGCTTTCCCGTTTACGGCATCGCCCGCGTCAAACGCGCGAAATATTTTGTGCTGGATCACCGCCATCTTGCGTAGCTGAATTTTTTTGAAAAAGGCCACTGCATGTATTGCTCGTATGCCGTCGGTTTGCTGGCTTACGCGAACGAAATCATCGCGCGCACCGAGCAGTATTTTTGTCCGATCAAACATGCGGGAAAAATTCTCGGCACGCACGCGCGCTACGAGCACTTTCTGGAATACGGCGAGGCCGATAATTACCATGGCAAACTGGAAGCGTTGCGCGAAGAGCTTGGCAAGGAAACATAGCGGGCGGTCTCAATTCCAATGCATCACTGCCTGAAGATGCCCGTCAATAGGCGATCTTCATCATGCTCCTCTGGATTGTTTGTGCGCAAACGACAGGCAAAAAAAGCCGACCATCAGGTCGGCTGGTTCCAGGGGGAAACAAACTTTTATGCAGCCGTGGTGTGTCCGATCACGGTACTGAAAATCTGTAGGGCTTCCATGGCTTGGGAAGGTTCAACGCGTTCGTAGGCGAAGCCGCCTGCTTGCACCAGCAGGTAGTCGCCCAGCTTCAACGGGCTGTCGATCAACATCAGGCTGACATCGCGCTGTTCGCCGAAACATTCCACGGTGGCCATTTCAGCGGAGAGCGCCACGATGCGGGAGGGGATCGCCATGCACATGTCAGGCTGCTTCCGCGATGGCGCTGTTGACTTCAAGACCCAGTTGCCGCAATTCCTCAACCACCAATCCCACCACCTCCGGCAAGCGCGCTTCCACTTGCGAGGTGAGTTCCATCGAAGTTTCCAGCGACACCGGTTCGACTCCGATCACGGTGATGCCGCCGGGTTGTTCGCCGATGAAGGCCAGCGTGGCCAGTACATCGGACAGGCCGATCTGGTGCGGTGACAGTTTGGTTTTGAAAAACACCGGCACTTGATCGCCCACCAACTTGACGATGGAGGCGGGCGCTTTGCCCGCACGCACCGCGTCGATGATGATGAGGTGATCGGCGTTGGATAAATCTTCCAGCATCTCCATGCCCGTGGTACCGCCGTCGATGACCACGACCTCGGCTGGCAGGTCGTAATCGCGCTGCAACTTTTCGATGGCACGCACGCCGACACCTTCGTCGGTGAGCAGGAGGTTGCCGACACCTAATACAACAATACGCATGAACATTTCCTTTGGGACTATCTGCTAAATCCCCTCGCCCGCTTGCGGGAGAGGGTTAGGGAGAGGGTATGTCGTGATTCAAAAACTCACCCTCTCCCCCAGCCCCTCTCCCGCAAGCGGGCGAGGGGAGCGAGGTTACAGCGCCTTCACTTGCACGACAGGGTTACCCTCGGCATCGAGCACATGCACGGCGCAAGCCAGACACGGGTCGAACGAGTGGACCGTGCGCAGCACTTCCAGCGGACGTTCCGCATCGGCCACCGGTGTGTTCAGCAGCGATGCTTCATAAGGTCCGGGCACGTCGCCTTCATTGCGCGGTGCGGCGTTCCAGGTGGTGGGCACGACCGCCTGATAGTTGGTGATTTTGCCATCGTCGATCACCACCCAGTGCGACAACACGCCGCGCGGGGCTTCGTGGAAACCGACTCCGCTGACTTCGCCGCTGGGGAATACCGGTTTGTTGAAGGTGTCGGTGTCGCCTTTGGCGATGTTGTCCACCAGCAGTTGCCACTGTTTTGCCAACTCGTCCACTTGCACCGCGCAGGACACGGCGCGTGCCGCGTGGCGGCCGATGGTGGAATGTACGGCAGCCAGCGGAATTTTGGTCTTGGCGATTGATCCGGCAGTATCCAGCACGCCGTTCAGATACTTCAGTGTCGGTGCGTGATTCTGTGCGGCCATTGCCAGCACGCGCGACAGCGGGCCTACCTGCGCCGGGTGTCCGTAGAATGTGGGCGATTTGACCCAGGAATATTTGCCGTCGTCCTGGAAGTCAGTGTATTTCGGCACGGTCTCGCCTTTGAACGGATGCAGCGCGCCTTTGCCGCCTTTGTACCAGGAATGTTTGACGCTTTCCTGCACGCCGTCGCGGAAATATTTGTCGTTGAAAGATTTGATCGGTTTGACGCTGCCCAGATCGCCGCCTTTGACGAAGCCGCCGGGCAGGGCGAATTTTGTGCCTTTGGTGTCCAGCGGCAGATCGGGCACGGACAGATAGTCGGTCACGCCCGCGCCTATGGCCGTCCAGTTGGCGTAGAACGCGCCGATGGCGGCCACGTCCACTACATAAACGTTTTTCACAAAGTCGGCCAACTTGTCTATCCATTCCTTGATCGCCAGCAAACGCTCTATGGTCAGCACCGATTGCGAATCCGTCGCGATGGGGTTGGACACGCCGCCCACCGCCATGTTCTGGATATGCGGCGATTTGGAACCGAGGATGCTCACGATCTTGCTGGCGTAGCGCTGAACTTCCAGCGCTTGCAGGTAATGCGAAACGGCCAACAGATTCACATCGGGCGGCAGCTTCATCGCCGGGTGACCCCAGTAGCCGTTGGTGAAAATACCGAGTTGCCCAGTGCCGACGAAATTGCCCAGACGCTCTTTCACCTTGGCGAATTCCTGCTTGCTGTTGCCGCTCCAGCTCGACAAACTTTGCGCCAGTTGCGCAGTGGTGGCTGGATTGCCTTTGAGCGCGGAAGTGACATCCACCCAGTCCAGCGCGGACAGGTGATAGAAATGCACGATGTGGTCGTGGATGGCGTGCGCGGTGATGATGATGTTGCGGATGTATTGCGCGTTCAGCGGCACTTCCATTTGCAGCGCATTTTCCACCGCGCGCACCGAAGCCACCGCATGCACCGTGGTACACACGCCGCAGATGCGCTGGGTGATCGCCCACGCGTCGCGTGCATCGTGACCCAGCAGAATCTGTTCGACACCGCGCCACATCTGGCCGGATGCCCAAGCCTTGGAAACTTTGCCGTTATTGATTTCGCAGTCGATACGCAGATGCCCCTCAATGCGTGTGATCGGATCAATCGTTATTCTTTTTCCCATTTTAAATTTCTCCTAGTTTCTCTGATAACTTACTTATTGGTGGCAACGGCAGATTCGTGGGTGCCGGGCAGGATAGGCAGGTAGCGCACCAGCACGATGTAACCCAGCACTTCAAACGCGATCAGGCCGATAGTCACCATTAGTTCCGGCACGGAAGGAAAGTAGTGCCAGCCCGGCCCGGTTTCATAACCGACCAAAAATGAATTGATGCGCAGCATGAATCCCGCCAGCATCAAACAGCAGGCCGCGATGAACAGCTTGGACGGATTCTTTCGTGCGGCAGGTTTGGACAAAATCACCAGCGGCGCGATGAACAAGCCCATCTCGATCCAGAACATCAGGGCTTCGATGCTGATCGAAAACATGCTGCCGAGCGCGCCGCGAAACAGCAGATCAACCACGCGTACTGCGAGATAAACCGCCAGCATGCCCAGCAT